>JAGCNQ010000099.1 GCA_017645845.1 Bacteroidaceae bacterium | reverse complement strand
AGAGCCTGCGACATAATCTGATTGAAACGCGAGCTGATGGCACTGCTCAACACGGAGTTTATCGCCATACCGCCCTTCGTCTGCTTCGTGTCGAGCAGTGAGCCGAAGGTGTAGAAGCGGCCGACGCCGAGCAGGTAGATGGCCTGCATGTCGCGCTCTTCCTCGCTGCTGAGCATGGAGCGTACCATCTGCTTCTCGTCCTCGTTGGCATTGGGTATGTCGAAGTCGAACGTGACGTCCAGGTCCTGCGGATTGCCTCCGATGTTCATGATGCAATCGACGCGTGTGTTGGAGAGGCCGAGTCCGGTGGCGGAGAGGTCGTCGAGCGAGACGTTGGGCACGGTGTGGATGGCCTTCAGGTTGAGTGCCGCCTGCATAGCATCGCCTCCGAAGACGATAGTGCCGTCGGGCTGGAAGGTGAAGTCCTTGCGGATGAGGTCGCGGATGGACATGCGGTAGTTGCCCTCGCTGACGCGGTAGGTCCCGAAGAGCTGGAAGCGGCCCTTGTTGTAGTAGCTGGCCCGCAGAAGTCCGTTGCCGTAGAGTGTGATGTTATCCCCTGTACGCGGGTCCATGAGGATGCGTATCTGTGCATCTGGATTGGCATGGATTTCGAAATTGATGCGGAGGTCGGAGGAAGCCCCCTCTCCCGTCCCCTCCACCGAGGAGGAGGGGAGCTCGGCATCTGAAAGCCTCCCTCCTTGGGGGGAGGTTGGTGGGGGGCTATAAGTTATGAACTCCGTCTCTGTGACCGTACCAGGCGTCGCTACATTATATATTAGTGTTGTTCCCTGGGTGGGCGTGACGTTCACATCGATGGTCGTGGTTCCTTCCTCGCCGGTGAGCTTCACCTGGGCATCGCCGTATGCTATGCCGTAGAAGTTCGAGCCATCTTGGTTGGGGAAGTTGTAGCCGAGGATGTTATGGCCGTCGATGTTGATGTCGAAACTCAGGTCCTTGAGGTCCTTGTGCATCAAGTGTGCATCCACGATGGCATAATGCTCGTTCATGCCGGGCGAACCCATGTCGTCGTAGGCTCGTACGCCACGCAACCAAATGTTGTCAGGCCGCATGATGACGCTGTCGCCCACCACGTGATAGTCTGTGCCGAGAGCCATTACGTGCATCTTCATCTCGTTGACAAACATATTGCCCTCGAGGTTGACATACTTGAAAGGACCGAAGACGCGTGTCCATCCCGATGCTCGTCCGTGCAGGTTGCTGAAGACGCTTTTGGTATATTTGCTCAGGAAGGAGAGGTCGATGTTCTTCGTGTGGATGTTCAGGTCGAGCCCGTCCTCCAGTCCATTGCCCGCAACGGGGACGATGGTGCCTCGCAGCTGTGTGCTGTGCTGCGGCAACGGGCCCCTCATGTCTGCCTCCAGCTGGATGGTTCTTTCCTTCTTGCCCCAATCTGCGTGGAGGTCCATGTCCCCGAGGTTGGCTGTGTTGAATGTGAACTCCTTGACGTGCAGGAAGGCATCGGCCAGGGGCTTCTTCATGAGCGATGTGGCATAGATGCTGCCCGTCGCCCTGCCGTCGAAGTCAACCTTGTGGAAGTTTACGAGGTCCATGATATAGGAGATGTCGATGTCGGCCAATTCGGCCCTTAGTGTGTCGGAGGCAAGTTCCGAGACGCGTCCTCCGATGTTGATGTGCCTCTCGGCCTGACTGATGGAGAGGTCCTCCACATCGACTATATTGTCATGATACTTGATGGTGGCAGGCTTGATTTGCCAAAGTGAGTCGCCGATGACGAGGTTCGACTTGTTCATCTTGGCATCGATGGCAGTATGGTTGGAGAGATCGCGGCGGAACGTGCTGGTCATGCTGATATTGCCGGTGTAGGCAACGCTTTGCTTGTTGTCCCAGCGCAGTTGGGTCGTCACCTTGTCGTTGGTGGCAAAGGCATTCAGGTTAAGCTCCACAGGCTTGCCCTTAATGACGCGCTCACATTGCATACTGGTTTGTAAGGTGGTATTGCCGGCTTCTGCCCGACATTCGAGGTTCTGCAACTGCTGGCCGCCTATATGAAGCTGAGGAATGTGAAGCTGGAGGAAAATTTGTCCGATGGCATCGCTGATGGTGCCGTCCAGTATGCTCTGTTCCGGAAGACGCAGGCTGGTGTTCAGCAGACGTTGGGCCAGAATAGTGTCTTGCACCTGAACGAGAAAGCGAAAGTCGTTGCCCGATGGCTTCGGATAGTTGCTGCCGAGTTGGAAGAGGCTTGGCAGGATTTGACGGATGGGCTGCACGAACGAGGTTGGGAGAGTTTGCCAATGAATGTTACCGTCGGCCTTGGCCTTGAAAAAATCGCTTTGGATGGTCAGATGCTCTCCGTCCTCCGCCACATTGCTATTCAACACGATGTCGCCTACATGGAGTTTGCCCTCCTTTTCCGAAGCAATCTCTAGGTTTGTGAGCCGCAGCTCGCCTTGCAGGTTGTTGAGGTCGATGTCGCTGAAATCGGCATTGAGACTGCCTGAGAAGCGCTCACCCTTATAGCTTTTCGTCAAGTTCATGCTGTTGGGGTCGAAGTCCTTCAACTGCGCCTGACATTGCAAAGTCTGTCTGCCCTGCTGCTTTGCTGTCAGCACATTCACCTGTATCTGTCCGTTGCTCTCCTCCTTTGTAAGCATTCCGCTGTAGGACTCGCCGTCGATGGCTGCAGTAAAGTGTATGTTGCGGTGCTCATATCCTTTATATACAATACTGCTCAACAAGCCGTCCACAGAGAGTTTTGCCTGACGGTCCTTGCCTGGAACGGTACCTGTGACGTTCGCTTCGAGCGATGCCGTCGTGCCTTTCTGCTCTCCCGCAAGTTCCAGTAGCTGTCCTAGCCTGATGTCTGTTGCAGTAATATCGGCCTCGACTTCCTTCATATCTTGCAAGATTGCATCCAGAGAAAGGGTTCCCTGCTCAGACTCGGTCAGGAGGTTTGTGCGGAGGTTCTTGCCCTGATAGATAATGGTGCCCGATGTCTTTGTGCCTCCGAGGCGTGTGAGAATCGGACTGATTTCGCGAGCCTGACCTTGCATATTTTCTGTCAGAAATTGTTGGAGTGCGGGACCAGTACGCAGTTCTTTGATGTCGGCGGATATGGAGGGGTTGTTCTTAATGTCGGAGATGGTTGCGTTGCATTGCAGGGAGATGTTGCCGCTATTGTCTCTCATGGAAAGATTATCTATTGAACATTGACCATTGAGCATTGAACATTGAACATTAGACGATACGCTGATAATGTCACCAAATGTCTTCAGTTGCGGCACTAGGCAAGCCAAGTCGCGAGGACAAATCTTACCTGATACATTACCTTCCCACTTGCCCTCTAAGGGGGACTTGTTGGTAAACTGAGGATTGTTAATTGTGAATTGTGCAATGGTTTCCGGCAACTCAAGCTTAAAGTCTTGAACGTTCGCATTGTGTTTTCCTGCCTTTGCTTCGAAAGAGAGATGTTTCAGGTGGAGCCCGCTCTGTTCGCGGAAAGAGAGATTACGAAGGTCGATGGCGATCGTGTCGGGCTTCTGCACGAAGATACGCGCTGTGAGACTCAGGTCTGTGACGTGCAGATGGTTGGGATTGAACTTGCCAAGAGAGGTTGGTTCGTCTAGACGGTCGAAACGCACTTCGCCTCGACGAACCACAAGTGCACCGATACCGAGGTCGAGTGGGGTAGAGGTCGTGTCCTTAGAAGAAAAGGCATCCATGAGGAACTGGAAGTTGTAAGGCTCCTCACCATCCTTGTAGAGCGTAGCCTTTGTTCCGATAAGCTGTGCTCCGGAAATGCGTATCTTTTTCTCTACGAGCGGTAACAAGTCCACTTTGGCGGCGATGCGTGAGGCTTGCAACATTAGTGTGTCGCGCTGGTCATAGATATTGACATTGTCCAGAATGACACGCCCAAACATGTTCATCCTCAGGGCTCCGATGTCCACTTTGCAGTCCGCCTTCTCAGCCAGAAGCTTCGACACAAACCCTGCCCCCCAACGCTGAAAGGATGGGAGAGAAGTCAGCAGCAATAGGGCAAGGTAAATGCCCGCAAGCACGCCGACAATAATGCGGAATATGTATTTAATGGCTCGGATAAGCGACTCGTTTTATGCTTTCAGTTTGCAAAGTTACGAATAAGCAAAGAAAATACAAAAGGAAAACGATTTTTTCTAACCGAGCACTACACCAAAATTGGCTGGGAGTGTGATTGTCAATGGTTCTTCGGAAGTGAAGGATGTCGTTATCTTCTTTTTGTCCAACGCATTGGTCAGCACCATCTTTTCCTTTTCTGTAATGCCTGTATGTTCGAAAAGATGCTTGGGCAGGTTTAGTGAGACAGTCTCTTCTGAACTGGAGAAGTTGGCAATAATCAAAGCAAACTTTTTCTCGGAATAACAAACGAAAGCATACTGGCGCTGAAGATGCGGATTGGCGTACATCAGGTCATAGAAACCACCTTCCCGCCAAATGGCTTGCTCCCTAAGCAGTAAGATACGTTGATAAGTTTGGCGCAATGAGAATTCCTCGGGTGACAGCAGTTTGGCATCGAATCGGCCTTTGTTTCGCCAACGCCTAATGGAGGAAACGCTCCAATAGTCAAAGATTGTGGTGCGTCCGTCCTGACCACTGAAACCCTCAGCATCCATACCCTGCTCACCCAGTTCCTGTCCGAAGTAGAGCATGAAGGGACAAGGCATAAGGCTGCTGACGAGCAGAGCGGGTAATGCAGCTTTAGCATCCCCAAGCTGAAAATCGCTTGCCAATCGCTGCTCGTCGTGATTCTCCAAGAAATTGAGCATGTGACCACGAATATCATCGACTGCCTGCCAACAGGCGGTTATGCTTTGTGTGCTCTGCCCACGGCATACGTTGAGCAAAGTGTCGTAAAGTCCGACCTTGTCGTAGAGGTAGTCGAAATGACCTTGATGTATGTAATCGCGATAGAGAGCGGGGTTATAAACCTCAGCTATGAAAATGATGCCCGGATAAGCGGCTTTGACCTGCGGCAACGCCCACTCCCAGAACTCCACGGGCACCATCTCGGCCATATCACAGCGGAAGCCGTCGATACCCTTAGCTGCCCAATAGAGCAGAATATGGAGCATCTTTTGCCAAGTGTTTGGGGTGGGGGAGAAATGCTTCTGATTGCCATTAAGGTAGTCAATGCCATAGTTCAACTTGACGGTCTCGTACCAGTCGTTCTTGCCTGGCCATGAAGTGAAATTATCGTTACCTGTCGCCTTAGCTGGGACCTCACGATAGGATGCACCCTCAATGATGTTGCCAAGATGAAGCTCTTCTGCTGGGAGATAATAGAAATTGTTATCAGCTGAGAATGAACAAGTGATGTTATCGTCCTCGCCGAGATCACGAACGCCAGCAGGCTTGGCATCGGAATGGTACTGACGGGCCACATGATTGGGTACGAAGTCTATGATGACTTTCAGACCTGCCTTGTGCGTTCGCTCCACAAGAAGTTCGAACTCACGGATACGCTTTGTCGGGTCCTTTGCCAGGTCAGGGTCAACATCGTAGTAGTCGCGGATAGCATAAGGACTGCCCGCTTCCCCTTTCACAACATCGGGATTGTCCGCAGGAATCCCATAGGCGCTGTAGTCCGTCTTGCTGGCATGTTCAATGATGCCAGTGTACCATATATGCGTACAGCCAAGTGCCCTGATTTGCTCCAGAGCCTTGGCTGTAAAGTCTTGCATTGTTCCGCATCCATTCTGCTTCTTAGAGCCGAAAGGGATGCAAGTCTCCTTGTCAGCACCGAAGAGACGCGTGAAGACCTGATAGATGGTCATTGAATGCCGTCGATGATAATGCTTTCGTTGCCTTTGGCAATCTTTGTTATCATGCCCTGCAGCGCCTTGCCGGGACCACACTCAGTAAATTCCGTAGCACCAGCCTCGATCATGTTCTGCACTTCCTGTGTCCAGCGTACACTTGCGGTGAGCTGAGCAATGAGGTTCTGCTTGATTTCTGTGGCATCGGTGTGAGCCTTCGCATCAACATTCTGATAAACAGGGCAGCAAGGCGTATGGAACTCAGTCTTCTCGATAGCAGCTTGCAGTTCGTCCTTTGCGGGTTTCATAAGTGGGCTGTGGAAGGCACCACCAACGGGCAGCACAATTGCACGCTTGGCACCGGCAGCCTTCAGCTTCTCGCAAGCAGCATTTATCTCATCCACATTACCGCTGATGACCAGCTGACCCGGGCAATTGTAATTAGCGGGAACTACAACACCTTTGCCTTCTGCACTTACTTCTGCGCAAACTTGCTCGACAGTCTCATCAGGAAGGTTGATAATGGCAGCCATCGTACCAGGAGCGGCCTCGCAAGCCTTCTGCATAGCCATAGCACGGGCATGTACCAGACGCAGGCCATCTTCGAAGGAGAGAGCACCGGCTGCAACAAGAGCGCTGAATTCACCAAGACTGTGACCGCCTACCATATCGGGTTTGAAAGCCTCGCCCATACAGATAGCTGTGACGACGCTGTGCAGGAATACTGCGGGTTGCGTCACCTTGGTCTGTTTCAGTTCTTCAGCATCGCCCTCGAACATGATGTCGGTGATGCGGAAGCCGAGTATATCATTAGCTTTTTCGAAAAGTTCCTTTGCCTTTGGGTTGCTGTCGTAGAGCTCTTTGCCCATACCAGTAAACTGTGCTCCCTGACCGGGAAAAACAAATGCTTTCATAGTGTTTCAGTTGTTACAATATTAATTTCGTGCGGCAAAGGTACGAAAAAAAATACATTTAACGCGCTTTTTATGCAATAAACTTCTACGCGCGAACATTATTATTTGATATAGGTCATCCTATCTGCTCCCAGGGCAAATTATCCTACCAAACTGAGCTGCTTCTCCTGGATAAGTCTGCGGAGGTTGATGAGAGCATACCGCATGCGGCCAAGGGAAGTGTTGATGCTGACTCCTGTCTTCTCTGCTATCTCCTTGAAAGAGAGGTCGTCATAGAAACGCATCATGATGACTTCGCGTTGTGGTTCTGGCAGATAGTCCAACAACTTGCGAACCGATTCGCGTTTCTGATGGTCGATAATCTCGTCCTCGCGGGTTGCTTCGCTCAGACTCAAGCTGTTCAGGACTTTGGGCTTTACTTGATTCTCGCGGACGGTACAAGTTGTCTCGCTCTCACGGCTCTTGTCGATGACGAGATTATGT
>JAGCNQ010000012.1 GCA_017645845.1 Bacteroidaceae bacterium | reverse complement strand
TAAAACCTACGCACCTGCTGCACGCAAGGCTTGGCTCGCCCTTATACCTTATATAAATAATAACAACGACGTGACAAACATCTGCATCGGCACCAACAAGAAGAACGACTTCAACTACTACCTGGACCGCCCTAAGATGACCGGCGACTATCATGGGCAAGGGCCTTATTTATGGTGTGCTGCAGCATTATTAGATACTCCATAACCTTATACATAACCCCAAATGAGACATACACTTCTTACCTTATTAACACTCATTGCTGCGTTGACGGTTTCGGCAGGCGATGGGCGCGATTACATCACCCTTGATTCCCGCCTTCAACACAGCGGCAATCAGACTTGGTACATGCTTCGCTCCAGCGAAACAAAGGCAACAGCCAGAGAGATTTCTTCACCAGGTTTCAACACAGAAGGCTGGGCAGAGGCCATTGTACCCGCCACCGTCCTCACAAATCTTGTGGAGCAGAAAGTTTATCCCGAACCATATTATGGGCAAACCAACAAACTTGCGAACGGCATCATCCCCGACTTGCACAAAATGGGACATGAATTTTATACCTATTGGTTCCGAACAGAGTTCACGGTGCCTGCTGAGTACAAGGGAAAGCGAATCTGGCTCGAGCCGATGGGTATCAACTATCGTGCCGAGATATGGGTCAACGGCTACATGATTGGCCAGATGGCTGGTATGTTCAACAGCCAGCCATTCGACATTACCGATCGTGCCATACAACCTGGTCAGACAGCTGCCCTCGCCATCCGCGTCTATCCCGTCGATGTACCTGGAACAGCCATGCCAAAGAGCTGGGGCGCTGCTGGAGAGTGGCACAACGGCGGCGACGGATGGATAGGACAAAACGTTACACAGCTCATGACAGTCGGTTGGGACTTCTCCTTTGGGGACGGCATACGCGATCGCAACACCGGCATCTGGCGCTCGGTACGTCTCTACGCTACGGGCCTCCAGCAGTTACGCAGCCCCTTCATTTCCTCAGAGCTAACTCATCCAAACTACGACGAAGCCCGTGAGACCATCAGCGTCGAAGTATGGAATCCCAACACCAATAGCGGTGAATGCACCGTGAATGGAAGCATCGATGGCACAGACATCACTTTCAGCAGCAAAAAGATGAAGCTGCAACGCGGTGAGCATGTCACCGTCACTTTCTCTCCGAGGGACTATCCGCAACTCGTCATCAAGAACCCACGTCTCTGGTGGCCGAAAAACAAGGGACCACAGAACCTTTATACCCTGCGCCTCATGCTTACTGACGGCAAAGGCAACACAATGGACAGCCTTTTTACGCGATTCGGCATTCGCGAGATTATCGCTACACGCGAGACACCTGACCAGTCCAAACTCTTCATCGTGAACGGCCACAAGACCTTCGTTCGCGGCAACAACTGGATACCTGAAGCCATGCTCCGCACCAACGACCAGCGCATGGAGACCGAACTTGCCTATACCAACCAGTGTGGCATCAACTTGCTACGTCTCTGGGGCGGCGGTATAGCCGAGAGTGACCGCTTCTATGAGCTGTGCGACGAATATGGCATCATGGTGTGGCAAGAGTTCTGGATGACTGGCGATACAAAGCATCCTATGGACGAGCATCTCTACCTCGCCAATGTGGAAAACACCATGAAGCGCATCCGCAATCATCCCTCTATTGTTATTTATGTCTCTAGCAACGAGAGCACAGCAGTTAGTGGAGCTGAGGAACTCATTAAGAGCCTGGCACCCGGCGTGCCCTATCAGATGCAGAGCGAATGCGACGGTGTGCACGACGGAAGTCCCTACAAGCAGGTCAATCCCATGCGGCACTATGAGAACACAGCTTCCGACCGTGGCAGTCGTGTCGATGGCTTTAATCCTGAATATGGTGCCCCAACCCTGCCCATTGTGGAAAGTCTGCGCCAGATAATGCCTGCTGAAGACCTTTGGCCTATCAACAAGGAGACTTGGGACTACATGGATGGCAATGGTTTCCACCTCATGAGCACACTTTATAAGGATATGGTGGACCAGTATGGTAAGAGCAGCAACATCGAAGAATTCGCACGCCGGGGACAGATGGTGGGAGCCATCAACTCCAAGAGCATCTGGGAGGTGTGGAACGAGAACAAACTGCAATATGGCGACCGCTGGTGTTCGGGCTTGCTCTTCTGGTACCACAACTGTGCCAACTGGCAGGTATGTTCCCGCATGTGGGACTGGTTCCTGGAACCCACAGCTTCGCTCTACCATACTATGCACGCCTTGGAGCCTGTGCACATCCAATACGACTACCTGAAGGGAACCGTCAGCGTAACCAATGACTACGTTGAAGCTCAGAACGGTCTCAAGGCCAAGGCCGAGTTATATGACATGCAAAGCAAACGCGTGAGCACCGTTACCGCCAAGGTTGATGTGCCTGCCGACGGCGTGGCAAACGACATCCTGACCGTCAACATTCCCGATGACATCACCCCCGTCCACTTCATCGCCCTCGAACTGACCGATGCCAAAGGCAATGTTGTGAGCAAGAACTTCTACTGGCGTTCCACCAACAAGTACGAGGGCAAGAACACCATGACCGGTCCTTGTACCGCTGGCTTCGAACCACTCGGCACCCTGCCCGAGGCAAAGCCCACCGTCACAGCCCGCCACCTTACTGTCGGAGAATGGGAAGTGACGGTGAAGAACGGCGGCAAGCGCATCGCCTTCTTCTGTCAGCTCCTTCTGACTGACAAAATGCACAAGCCCGTGCACGGCACCTACTACAGCGACAACTTCTTCTCCCTGCTGCCCGGCGAGAAGAAGGTCATCACCATCAGAACACCCCGCCGCGGCTTTGAATATCGCCTGCGCTTCTGCGAGAACATGGGGAAAGCACAAAACATCGCAAACATCGCAATTAAATAAAACTCAGAATACTCAGATATAGTATAAGCCATGAAATGCCAAAAGAAATTTCACGAAATCTACAAACGCGAGCCTGAGGCCATTGCTTTCTGCCCCTACCGTGTATGCCCCATCGGAGCACATAGCGACGCCAATCTCGGGAAGATAACCGGCCTAGCCATCGATAAAGGCATCCATCTTGCCTATAGTCCGAAACTTAACGGCGTTGTGGAACTCTGTTCCCTGCAGTTCGACAAGCGCGCCCAGTTCCACGTCCGCGACGTACCCCGCCATAAGTGTGACGACTGGGCAGACTATCTTCGCGGT
>JAGCNQ010000098.1 GCA_017645845.1 Bacteroidaceae bacterium | reverse complement strand
TATTTACTTAGAGTTAACAAGAGTATAGTGTATCATTATTTGCCCCAAGCGGGTTACCAAAAGGAGAGGCTTCGGCCTCTTTTTTGTTTTTCGCCTGCAGCTCTCACCCAAGGGTGACAGCATGAAAGAACATTTTTTATTGCTACGCACAGGAAATATTTTTTCTCTGCGGAGCAATAATTTTTTCTCCGCAGAGGGGAAAAACCGCTTCCCTTGTCGCTGTCATCTTTCATTTACAATTTAATCATTTACTATTTACCATTTTGTCTGGCTGTTTCTCGTTTGTTTCACTAGCCTTTATATATATAGTAGGCTAGTGAAACAAACAAAAAACCAGATGCCAGACACGGAGTTGTGGCGGATTCCTGTCGGTCGTCGGTGCCGCTATATATAGGCGGCTCCGACAACCGACAAAAATCTTTCCGCGGTCAGGGGGCTAAATACATCTTGTCGGAGTCAGAAATCATGCTGTTTGCGGCTGATACATAGGCGGTGAAACGTATCACAGAGATTTCAGTTTTACGGCCTTGCCTGTTTTGGCGCTGCGGATGGCGGCTTCAAGAATCTGAACCACGAGGACATTGTTCTCTAAGGCAGAGAGGTCGGAGGGTTGTTCCTCTATTTGTCCCCTGACGAGGGCTTTTAGGTAGCGGTAGGAGTCGTCGTAGGGTGGCAGAAGTTTGGGCGTGCTGAATTCTCTGCCCTGCTTACCATCCACAAGGAGCTGCATACGGTTGCCGTTCCGCTGATAGGCATAGCCGCGAGAACCATAGACATACATATCTTTTCTGTTCATAGGCCAGCACCACGAGCCCATCACCTGAACCGTGCAACCATCGTATTCCAACAGAATCGTCGCATCATCATCGACCAGCGGATAGACCTCGGGTTTGTTGTGCTGCAGGACGGCATAGACGCTCTTCGGCTTCTTGCCATTAAGTAGCCAAGTGGCAAGGTTCACGCCGTAACAGCCGAAATCAATGACAGCGCCGCCTCCGTTCTGAACAGGGTCAGTCAACCAACTGAGGAACATCCTGTCGCAACCAATCTCTTTAGGCCCTTGATGCCCGTCATAGACATCAATGCGTGTGATACGTCCAAACTGCCCGCGGTCAACAAGGTTCTTGAGGTGGTGATTGGCGGCATACCAAGTGGTCTCGTAGTTGGTCATAACTTTTATACCGTGCTTTCTTGCTAATTCTTCCATTCGGAGAGCTTGCTTGTAGGTCGTAGCCAGAGGTTTTTCCACCATAACGTGAATACCGCGCGGAGCACATGCTTCTACCGTCGTCATGTGATGAAGGATACTTCCGTAATCCACTACAACTTCGGGCTTTTCCTTGTCGAGCATCTCTGTGAGCGAAGCATAGAACTTTTCTTTGGGAAGTCGGCCAACGAGGTTATTATGAGTGCGGAAGTCGTCGTTCTCCTCTGCAACTCCCACGATAACGAAGTCGCCGCGATTCATTGCATTGATGAGGTTCCACAGATGTCCGTGAGCTACTCCCGATACGCCGATTCTCAATGGGTTGTCATTCTTCTGAGCCATAACGGAGAAAGAAATCATCAGGCTCAACATTAAAGCGAGTTTCTTCATAGAAAGGAATTATATTGTAAATGGTCGAATAGCAAATCTAAAAGTCTTTCCCCACGAACTCGGCATCACTGCTTAACGCACCTGCCTTAGCTTTGGCCGAGGGTTGGCGGAATCGATAAGAAATGCTGAAAATGATGTTGGGGTAGGTGGGACGCACCCACGTCTCGCTGCTCAGGAAGTCCGAAGTACGGAGGCTATGATAGCGGGCTGTATGGAAAACATCGTGCGCCACGAGTCCTAATTGCAGTTTGCCACCGAACAAGGTCTGACGGGCCGCGAGGTCGAAATAGACGTAGGCCGTCTCCCAACCTTGCGTGAGGTGGTGTCCGCTCACGAAGTGTCCGTCGAACTGAAGGGCTGTGTTCTTTGCCAGACGGAAGTTGTTAATCCATCCTAGCGCACCAGTCGTGTTGTGGGTACTGGTACATCCTTCATAAGTAGCGCGGAAATTGTGGAAAGATAAGTTACCGTTTGCGGTGAGCTGCCACCAACTTGTCGGTTTTGTTGTGACTTGCAGTTCAAGCCCCTTTCGCCATCCATTGCCGGCATTAATGATGCTGTCCAGCGTCACACCTACATCGTAGGCCCTGCGTACGTAATCAACTACTCCCGTCCTGCGCCGGACAAACCCCGTCGCCGTCAGTTGCGTATTTCCTATCGTTTTGCGCCACGAGAGTTCCAACGAATGAATGTACTCTGATTCCAGGTCGGGATTGCCGATGATGCGCGTATGATAATCCTCGTAGGTGATGTAAGGCTCCAGTTTCCAAATACCGGGGCGATTGGTGCGCCTCGAATAGCCCAGCGTGAAAGTGCCTACTTTGGAAGTTGTATAGGCGAGGTGTGCCGAAGGGTAAAGTTCTGTGTACTTTTTATGCCGGCTTGTAATGGTTGGCAAATCCATATCATCCAAAAGATGGTCTATGCGTAATCCTGCATCGAACTGCAGGGGACCGATGTGATCGTTCAGTTGAACGTAAGTGCTGTGTGTCTGACGGCGATAATAGAAGGGCGCATAGAGGTCATCCTGCCAAACAAAGCACTGCTGTGGCAGGTCCCAGTAACAGATTCGGTAATCGCCTTCCTCGCTGTAGGTTGTGTACTGATAGCCTGTTTCGAGTATACCTTCGGGACGGTAGTGAAGTTTGTATGAGAATGCCCCGTCGCAATCCCAGTGGTGCTCCGTCTCATAGCCGCGTGTGCCTTCCTGTCGCTGTCCGGCGAGGTCGAACATGTTGCTTTCCGTATATTCTTCCGAGAAGCGGTCGTAGCGAAGACGGTTGGAAATGCTGACCTCATCGCCTCGTTCGTTTAGTTTCCAAGTATAATCTATGGCGGTTTGGAACAGATATTTTGTCAGCTTATAGCGGTCGTGCGCCTCCTCTAAATCTCCCCCTAGAGGGAGAGACTTTATAAAGCCCTTCCCTTCAGGGGAGGGTTGGGAGAGGCTATATGTCATATCTCCGCCTCGGGGGTTTATAGTGCGGCCGCCTTGCAGGTCGATGGCCAGGCGGTGCCGTTCGGTATTGAACTC
>JAGCNQ010000097.1 GCA_017645845.1 Bacteroidaceae bacterium | reverse complement strand
CTCTCGCAGGTCACTCGCTACGACTTCGCCACACGTTGCCTCCACTTCATCTTTGCCGCCACGGTACCTTCCCTCGGTTATGCCGTCTATGAGGCCAGGGTGGGGGAGAAGTCCGAACTGACATCCGACCTCTCCATCGAAACCGCCGACAATCAGCATAAAATCTCTAACGGACGCTACCGCATCACCGTCAACAGCAACGGCGACATCTCCAACCTCTATGATTTCAGGAACAGCCGCTCCCTTATCAATTCTGCTGTGAGGCAGCAGCTCATCTACGACCACGAAGACACTTGGCCCGCTTGGGAGGTCAGCTATACCGACGTCTGCCGTACCCCCTCGTCCTACGTTTCCGGAAATGCTGAGATAGAACTTGTGGAGGACGGTCCTTTGCGTAAGTCGGTACGAGTCATACGTCAGAAGGAGGGCTCGACCTTCGTGCAGTACATCCGCATGAATGCCGTCAACGACCGTGTGGAGTGCGTCAACGAAGTAGATTGGCAGACCTACGAGCGCATGTTGAAGGTCAATTTCCCCTTCTCCTTCAGTAACGAAAATGATACCTACGACATTTCTCTTGGCACCATCTCACGGGGTGTCCGTACCCAGGACGAATACGAGGTATGCGGACATCAGTGGGCCGACCACAGTGCCACAAATGGCCAATATGGAGTTGCCATCCTAAACGATTGCAAGTATGGTTGGGACAAGCCCTCCGAGAAGTCGCTCCGCCTGACACTTCTTCGTACCCCCTCCTGCAAGAACTACGACCATCAGGCCAATATGGACCTCGGTCCCAACCGCTTCACATACGCCCTGCTGCCTCACGAAGGCAGATAGAGCGAGCATGTGCAGATGCAGGCCGGACAGCTCAACCAGCCCCTCATCGCCTTCGTGGCATCCAAACATTCCGGGCTCCTTGGCCGTCGCGTGCCCTTTGTCTCGCTCAGTACCGACAAGGTCGCCATCAAGGCCCTGAAGAAGTCCGAGGACAGCCCAGAGAACAACCCCGAGTACATCGTGCGCGTCTATGAATGGTCAGGCGAGGATCAGCAGGATGTGCGCCTCTCCTTCCCCTTGCCCATCAGTTCCGCACGCGAGGTGAACGGCATCGAGGAAGAGATTCCCGACGGACAATGCACAATAGACAATGGACAGCTGGTCTTCAATATCGGCCGCTATCAGCCCAAAACCTTTGCCGTGCGTCCTGCCACGATGGGCTTTGTCAACATTGGGGGAGACTCCGAAATCGGACTTCCGTCAGGTCGTCCCATCGCGCTCCCATACAATCTCGACCTCATGAGCTACGACAGCGCCCGCGGAAATGCTGCAACCGCCTACACCTATGCCTATCCTGCCGAACTCATTCCAGACACCCTTACGTGCGATGGCATAGACTTCGTTATGGGGCCTCGCGAGAATGGCGAGAAGAACGTGCTCCGCCTGAATGAAGAGCAAGTCCTCAATCTCGACCGTAAGCCAGGCGAGAGGAAACTCTATCTGCTTATGGCCAGTCCTACAGCAGCAGGAGCCCAGGTGACTGTGACTTTTGGTGGACAACAGACCACGGACGATAGGCAACAGACTGTAATCGATGTGCCCTACTTTTCCGGTCGTGTGGCAGAGCCCCCATCCTGCACCACGCTCACAGAGAACTATCGCAGGGAGAACATCGTCTTTGCCTCATCCCACGCCCACAAGGTGTCGGACAAGACCAACCAGACGATGCAGATGCTCTACATATATAAATATGGAATAGATCTGCCCGAGGGCGTCACAGAGGTCACCATCAGCTCCTCCGACCGCAAGACCTTCCTCTTCGCAGCCACCGCCTCTGCCACCCAGACCGACGACATTGTCCCCTTCTCGCCCCTCACCACCGAGATAGAGACAAATGCCCAACTGTCCAATGATGAGTGGTCCGACCGCCTTGTGCCTAAGACTGTAACATCTTCCCACAAAATCAAGGACGAAGAAGGGCCCCGTTATGCCAACGACCAAGACCCGACCACCAAATGGTGTGTAGGGAGCGGCCAGAGCCAGACACCCTGGCTGCAGTACATCCTGAAGGATACAGCCGTCGTTACCCGTTGGATGGTGCTCGGCGCAGCACGCGAAAGTGGCGGCTATGTGGCCAAGTCCTTCAAACTGCAGTATCAGGCAGAGGATGGCACCTGGGTCGATGCCGACGTTGTGGAGGGCAACCAGAGGAATAAAGTCATCCGCACCCTGCAGCAGCCCATCACCACCACCCGTGTCCGCCTGCAGATGATACAAGGCGAGCAGAACGCCTACACCACCCGCATCTACGAGTTTGCCGTCTATGGCTACCTCAAGGGCGAAGGCCCCGATGGCATAGACGAAATTAAGAATGAAGAATTAAGAATGAAGAATGATGACACTTGGTATGACCTCAGCGGCCGAAGAATAGAAAGCCTCTCCGAAGGAAGGCCTGGTGCAGGCAACATATACCTCAAGAAAGGGAAGAAAATCCTGAAATAAAGTCTCAGGAAATTCATTTCCCCCGCAATTCCTTTGTTGGTATAAAAGAAAATGCTAACTTTGTAGCGCGAAATAAGTAATAGGTTAAGATTATGGCAAACGTAACGACATTGCCCACTCAGGGTCAGATTATAGTAAATATTGATGATATTTCGATGCTGAAAGACATCAAGAAAGCCATCAGCATGGTGAAAGGTGTAGGAAAAGTCATTGTTCCTCGCCGCCGCAGACTCTACTCTTCCTATGAACTTTCGCTTCGAGATCTTGATGAAGGTAGAGTTACGACCCACGCATCAGTAGATGATTACTTTAAGAAATTAGGTCTCTGATGGCATATACATTAAAGACGACCAAGAGCTTATTCTTATAATGTTGAATACAGGCACACATTCAGACTTGTTCAGTAAGAAATACAAGAAGAAATAGCTAATATATTTGGCTTTTTGCTCACTTATTCGTATATTTGCAGCAGAAAACGTCGTGAGACGGGTACTAAAGTTGTTAATTACTGCCAGTCGGCAGTGCTTTTAGTTTTATTTTTTTAGTTTTTTTGACAGGGAAAAATCCTGTCTATTTAAATTAAAGGTTAATACTTCCCCCTTGCTACCTGTGAAGGCCGCAAGGTTTTTTTAGATAATGAGAGCCCTGTTAGTCCCGATGAAATTTTGCACTCATTGCGTTCAAAATCATTAGAGAATGATGTTTCTAGCCCCGTGAACGCAACTCACAAGAAATACTTGTTAGTTCGACCGGTTAATACGTTTCGGACGTTTTTTCTGCAGCCATAGGCATCT
>JAGCNQ010000096.1 GCA_017645845.1 Bacteroidaceae bacterium | reverse complement strand
GCTATGGGCGAGAAATGCCGGTTTATGGGGATAATGTATTTGTCAGAGATACCCTTCTCGTAAGCCGAAATGCTCAGGGACCATTCGCCTTGCAAGTCAGGAAGTACAAGGACATAGTACCCTGTGCTGTCAGTAACAGCGGAGACGCCAAAATTTTCGTTTCCATCGCTCAGCGTGGCAGAAACCATAACACCTGCAACCTTAGCTTTGGTTCCTTTTTTTGCTCTGAGCCGTCCGTCGATGGCAAGTTTACTTTCGTAGGGCTGAAGTGATGCGGGTTTCTTGTAACCACTCATCATATCCCAGTCGTAGCGTCGCCAGCCCTGAATCATCATCAGAAGGTCGGCTGCCTTGCGGTGTTCTGCATCGTCGCTCTCGAAGTAGTATTCAGGATTGGCAATATATCCCTTTATGTCACTTCCTAAAAGCATCCATGTCTTAATGTCTCCTATCTTCCCGTTTACCACGCTGCTTGCATCCATAGCTGAGAAAGACAGTGAGGTGTAGGGCGTAGATGTGATATCCATAGTCACCTTGCCACAAGGTAAAAGGGTTGTGGTAGTGTTTCGGATTTGCAGAGAATCGGTATATTCCGGGCATCGGAAGACAAAGCGGTCGGCCAAAGCACCTCCTTCGGGGTCAAAGACCGTTATTTGCGAAACACCATCAGGAAGGATGTCCCTTGCAATGGAAAAGTGCTGGTGTCCCTGGGTCTTGAAGAGATGTGAAGTCAGCACTTTGCCACTATGTATGAGTGCATAGCCTAATTCCTTGTTCAGTATCCCTGTTGTGGCCCAAATGTCCATAGCAACGCTATCGTCGCGCAAGGCATCCACCATCAGGGATATACCTTCGTCTTTTGCCTGAGGCAGTTTATATGTGCGTGACGATCCGTTGATGTTTATCTCAACCGACTTCTGGTTGGCCGATGCAGGAAGATCTACTATTCCACGCTTACCTTTTACAGTATATGCTATGCGAGAGGGAAGCCCTTTTACCAGGTACCCGCCTTCGGGATAGAAGGCATGTTTTTCTTCCTTTTCCGTTTCTGCCTCGGTAAGTTTTGTCTCTGTATCCAAGCGTGGGGTAAAGTCACCTTCCTTACGTGGCTCCCTGAAGATGGGTATTATCCGCGAAAAACAGGCGTTCTTGCTCCAGTTGGTCATGTAGCGGGTATAGGCCCTCAGTTCATAGAATCCGGTTGGCAGAACGGCATTGTCCAACGTGATGTTTCCAGCACCTATGCCGTGTGTTATGTATAGTTTCTTGTGTGCCACAACATCGCCCTTGGGGCTTACCAGTTCAACGTGCAGGACGCTACTGAGATTGCCGCATTTTTCAGTATCTGTCCGCACTACGTATGCCTTAAACCAGATAGTCTCGCCCTTGAAATACCCAGTATTATCAAGATGCAGATACACTTTCTCCTGCGGAAGGGCATTCTTCCATTTAACTGTCTGTTGGGTATCGTCTGAAGGCTGCTCCCTGCCTTCAGTCACATACATACAAACACCATCAAGGGCTTCACCTGCTTCTGCATCCACAACGTGGTATTTGTCTTGGGCTATAGTGGCGATGGAAAACAATAGCGACGCGCAGACGAGGATTAGCTTATTATAATTGTAAGCTGCAAAGACGAATAAAACCTTTTTCATTTTCTATAATCCTTATTACATTACTTTTTCAAATCTGAACATTTCGTCGGGTGAATCAGAAGGGAAGTTCGGGTCTTGATGTTGTTCGCAATAAAACTCTACAATGTGGAATCCACAACGGTTGACGTAAAAGTGAATATTGCGTTTCTCGAAATATGGAGTCATCGTTTCCCACACCTTAACCTCCGGGTGCATCCGTTCCATCTCGCACCAGGCAGCATATCCGATTCCACGGCTATGAACGCGAGGTGAGACAAAGAGTAAGTCCAAATCGCCTCGATGGGTATCATGGTCAATACGAATCACCACGCCACCAACAATCTGTCCATCACAGACAATACGATAGGTATTAGCATTCGGCTCATCAATAGCGTGTTCGATGGTATCACGGGAAATAATCTCACCGTCCTCCTCGAAGTGGTCATCACGCAGACCGAACTCTTCCGTAGCACCATACTTGAACGCCTCCTGATTATCGAGGACAAACTGGTTGCGGTCTGATGGTTCCAATGGAACGAGTTGAATAGTTGAAATGCTATGGTTCATATTCCTCCTAAGTCTTGTAGGTTAATGTCGTCGCTGTTAATTAGTAGCTGCGGTTGCTGCTTTTGACCTTCCCGAGTTGAAGGAATCTCACCCTTCATCTGTCCGAGCACCGATGCTGCACGCTTCTCAAGTACAAGCTGTAGTATTTTTTGTGCCTCGTGGAATTGTTCGTTGGTGTAGAAAGCATTGGCCTCAGTTCCCGCCACGTCGCCTATCTCGCCATTGATAGCGTCCAGCGTCTTGCTGAACTCGCCACCAAGAATATACTGGTTGCACAGCACGTCGAGGTAATGATAGTAGCGTGCCTTGATTTGCTGGTTGGCGAGCAAATTCATGAAGAAAGTGCGACGGCTGAGGTCGCAGGAGAACGGCGTATCGATGGGGAAATTCACGACTCTGCTCACCTCTTCTTTTGTGCGCATCCCTGCATTTGCTGGTAGAGTTGGTTCCTGTGACTGCTCCAATAAATCCTCTCCTTCCATTTCCTCATCTTCTGGGTAGCCGCCCCATGCTAGATTGTAGTCCCAAGGAATGAGACTGATTTTGCCGTCGGCCTCACGTAGATAATAGTTCTGCTCGTTGTTGCCTGTCATGCAATCGAAATTGACAACGATTGTCTGCAAGGCCATGTACTTCATTACACTTTCTACATCCAAGTGCTTTTCAATGTCCTTGCCCTCATCCACACTTCGAAGCGCTTCAACCACTCGTTTCATGGAAGCCTCACCGCCCTTGACCTTGGCAAAGTCCGAGATGTCAGAATAGTCTTTCATCTTTTCACCGGTATAAGCCAGATTGTGGTAGGGCTTGTAGATGTTCGTAGCCTCGTCGGGCCAATTGCGATAGCAGAAGTGCTTATCCACAGGTTCCACAAGCAGGTAATATCCGAAGAGCTTGCCATTAAGTGTGATACATGCATAGTTAGTCAGAGGTGCAGGAAGTCCGATGAAACGGCACATATCATAGACAATGGCATCCTTCATCTGTGTGGCATCCCAAATATTGTTGTTGAGCAGTAACTTTGACAATCCATGATATGCTTGACCCTTTTCATATTTGTTCAGTTTCAAAGTGAAGCTGTATCGGTCGGACTTCATCAGTGCCACATCGTCCAAGCTGCTTGCCCCTTTGGTGCGGATGGCTACACGATTGTGCCGCTCGCCGTTGATGGTGACAGCACATTCATAATACTCCTTGTCCGAGGCTTTGGAGAGAATCTTCTGCCAAATCTCCTCCGGCACTTCAAGATCCACAGAAGCCAGCTTGCCATGCGTGAACAGCGCCTCCGAGTATTCCCTCTCGTCAATTCCATTTATGCCGCACGACGATAGGCTGATTGCAGTTGCCATTGACAGCAGCATTGCATACAGAATCTTTCTCATACGCTTAAATTAAATAAAACTATAGATTAATCCTAAGATGGCCAAGCCACCTTGTTTTAGGATGATGCTTGGCTTGCTGGTCAGGCTACCATATAGCGCCACCAACACGACATAGCCCAACAACAGCCGCGTCCACAACAAATCCTGCTGCCAGACAGCCACCACCAGGAGACCTGCTATCAGGCCGTTATACACACCTTGATTCTTCAGCAGTGTTGCAATGGTCTTGCTTTTTAGTTGGTCAATGCTGATGCCAAACACTCTTGACGTGCTTCCCGAACTCGTCGCGATGGTTTCGAGGAACATGATGTACAGATGTTCCAGAGCCACCATGATTGCCAGAACTGTTGTGAGTGTACTCATACCCTACGCCTTCTTAGACTTTGTGAGACACTGCCACCATTCTTTTAACTGCTGCCAGCCTCCAGTACTCCAAAGAGCAAGGAAGATTAGGACGGGCTGGATGAACAGACGGATAAGACGCAGGTTGTCTGTGTTGAGTCCGAAAGCATCGATGTGATTGACGTACTGGTTGATGTTACCGGGGAAAATAGCAACATAGAAGAGGGCCAGCAATGCACCCACCATAGCCTTTTTCTTCCATAGGAACAGCATGCCGAGGCCAAGAGCAATCTCAACTACGCCCGATGCCAGCACCACGAAATCGGTAAAGCCTTCACTGAACTGTAGCCATGTGGGCACTTGGGCCACGAACTCCTAACGGTTGAATGTCAGATGACTGAAACCTGCATAGGTCATAAACAGACCGAGCAACAAACGGAAAAATGTCTTGACGTAACTCATAACTTATCTTTTTAAAAATTTATTCCTTACTGTTGACTCGCCACTCCCAAACGCCGTGAATACCATCGGTAATATGGACGCGCAGGAAACGGAAGGATCGATTGATTCGGTCAACATGGGGTGAGCGCTTCTGTATGTCGGAATGACCGCCACAGGGCCTCCACGTCTTCCCGTCAACGGATCCTTCTAGCACGTAGGCATGTCCCGCCGTGGGTCGCACGAAGCAGAGTTCGCTCAGACCGATGTGCACGCGCTTTCCGAGGTCTATTTGGAGCCAGCAAGCCGAATCGCTTTCTTCGGCCATCCATCGTGAACCATTGGCACCATCGATGGCGAAAACGGCATCGAAGTATTCCGTGCGCTGGCAACGTTCGTCCTTGAAATGGCGTATCTTCTGCGGTGCCATCGTGCTCGAAGCGGTGACATTGGCCACTCTCAACTTTTCACTCTTAACTTTTAATTTTTCACTTCCTATCGCGCCCACACCGTCGAGCGTAACTTCAACAGGACAGATTGTGCCGTCGTCGTTGAACTCCAGACGGTTGACGTAGGTCTGGCGGTTGGTACTGTTGCGACCGAACTCTAGGAAAGTGAAGTAGTAGTCATCACCCACATTAAAGACACAGCCGTGACCGGGGCCGAAGACACTACGCTCCACGTTGGTTGTCGAGACGAGGTCGTGTGTCGGTGTCTCCCATGGACCGAAGGGCGACGTGCGGCTCATCTGGTAGTAGTATTCGTAACGCTCATCGCCTCCAATGGTATATAGATAGTAGTAAATGCCCTTACACTTGAAAAAGATGGGACCTTCGGAGTATTCCTTGCGGCGGGTCTCAATCTGGCGGATGTCGCTGACGGTCATCATGTCGTCAGCCAGCCGTCCCACGTAGCGCCGTCCCCAAAAGACGTAGGCTTGGCCGTCGTCATCAATGAACACTTCGGCATCGATGCCACCACGGTCACCGTCCTTCAGCAGGGTTGCTGCCTCTGCATAAGGCTTAGTGAATTTGTCTTCACCTTGTGCCAGACGGAAAGGCCCGTCGGGACTGTCGCTGACGCCCACATGCATGTAATGGTTAACTGTCGGATAGATGTACCAACGTCCGTCCTTACTCTGAACGGCCTTGCTTGGTGCCCAGTATTTTTCATTGCTTGCCGACGGGAAGTAAGTCCCGTCGAAGCTCCAATGCACGAAATCCTTCGACTTCCACACCACGGGCGGCCCTGATGTCTCCAGTCCCCGTCCGTAGCCGTCGGTGGTGGCATAGCAGTAGAAGGTGTCGCCGATAAGCTCAATGCTTGCATCGGCAATCATGTCGGGCACCAAGGCATGACCGAAGAGATTGACATGCTGAGACATGTTGTAGTGGAAGTAGTCAACATCGACGTAGCCTTGCTCGCCTCGTTCATTGAAGCAGTAGATGCCGATGCGGTCACCACGGTAGAAGCCCCACGAAAGCTGATACTGGCCGAGCGGGGTGTAGTGGTCGCCGTCAAGGCTGTAGGAGAACTGCGACAGGCCGTCCAGGCCCCATGTGGAGCGCAGATAGAGAAGCCCCTCCCCCTGCCTCTCCCATCGAGGGAAGGGAGTTTCCTCTGGTGACAGGGGCTGTAAACGGATACGCTGGTCGTTGTCTGTCCACTCCAGGTAATTCGTGCCCTCATGGTTCACAATGCCGAGCGAAGCGCTGTTGGCAGCAAAATGACAGAGACCGGCATGAAGTCCGTCAGCAGTGTGACTGATGTCGAGCTTCACGACGACCTCGTTATGAGCGCTGCGGAAACTGCGCTGGGTAAGCGTGTTACCGGCCTTTAGGAGACCCTCCACCTTTCCCTCTCGTGAAGGGAGGGGAGTGCCTAATGGCGGAAAGGCATAGAGGCGTAGCCAACCGGGGCGTTCGGTGAGGGAAAACTTGTCTGCACGAGGTTGATAGTTCCATTGCCATTGTGGAGAGAAACAGGAAGCGCTGAAGTCATCGCTACGCTGGAAACAATAACGCACCTCACCCATGGGGGAGATCGGGAGGGCGCTTTGCCAAACCATTGTACCCAAATCACCTTTCGTTCGGTCGCCCATCATAGGCCATCCATCAACCCATTCCACAGGCAGCAGACTAACGATGCGTCCGCTCCAATCGCCCGTGCCATGATGGGTCAGGAAATACCATTTCTTATCTGGCCCTTCGATGATACCGCCTTGATTAGGTTCATTCGACTCGACACAAGGGAGCAGTAACTGCCGTTCCTCATCAAACGAGCCTTCCATACTGCGGTCGCGCTTGCCCATCACATAACGACCCACACCATCGCGGTGCTCACTGAAGATAAGGTAATAGTAGCCGTCGTGATAAATCAACTTATTCGCCTCTCGTCCCCAGCCGCTGTTGACCAGCCGCCCTTTGCTGCGGTCAATACTCCTACCGTTTTTCTCCATCGGGAAGATGTAGGTCTTGTAGCCGTCGGCAAAGCACGTACCCACGAACCAAGCCCGCCCTTGTTCGTCCCAGATAGCTGAGCAGTCGTCCCAACCCTTCTCCTGCAAAAGCGGAGTCAACGGTTTCCACGGCCCTTCCGCCCGTTTGGCCGTTGTCATGAAGAAACCCTCGTCAGGTGTACCGAAGAACAAGTAGAAACGTCCCTTGTGGTAGCGCAGCGAGCCGGCCCAGATGCCCCGTCCGTAGCAATCCATCTCGCGCCAGGTCATTGCATCGGAAATCTGTGAGAGGTCGCTGACAGCATTGCCGGCAATCTCCCAATTCACCAGGTCGCACGAGTGCAGGATAGTCATGCCGGGCGAGAACTGCATGGTCGAGGAGATGGCATAGTAGTCATCGCCCACACGGATGCAGTCGAGGTCGCTATAGTCGGCAGGAATGATGGGATTCCGGTAGGTGCCGTCCGTCTGTTCGCCCCACGACTGCCAATCGCCCCACGACTTCTGAGCATACAACGAAGTGGCAGACAAGATGAATATCACAAGTGCAGCCTGAGCAATCTGAATAAGCGGTATGCCGTACTTGAACTTTTTGTGCTTCATAGTATATTCCAAGACTTCTTCGATGTTCATTTCTTAGAAGTTTTGCGTTGAGTCGCGAACTGACGACAAAGTTATACAACAATTATCTTTTTTGCAAACGTTTCTTCATTTTTTCAAACGTTTGTGGATGCAATTGAATGGTTATCCATAAGATTCTTCTTTCTTTTTCATGCTGTTGCAGTGATATTTGCGCTTGGAAGAGGCTTCTATGGTATATTTCTTCGTCATACAGTCAAAAAACTCGCATAATCCATCCGCCATAAAGAAAAATTCCGTAACTTTGTCCTCGGGCAATTAGGGTTTAAGAGGTTTAAGAGGTTTAAGAGGTTTAAGAGGTTTAAGGGGTTTAAGGGGTTTAAGGGGTTTAAGAGGTTAAGGACTATGCACTATGAAGCTTTAGCTCGACGAAGTCAACTATGAACTATGCACTATGAACTTTACACTATAAAAGGTATTTGGCTGTTCTTGCTCACGTTGCTGCTTTCTTCTTGTTATTATCAGGAAGAGAACACGACACTCTATGCCGTTGGAGATAACTTCGAGCTGTCCATAGATAGCCTGATGCTACAGAGCAGCCAGCCCCTGCACAACCTGCCTGTAGATACTGTTTGTGAGCAGCTGACTGTCTATTTCAAGGACCCTCTTGTGGTAGCAGAGACGCTGGTCATTCCAGAAGATTCGGTGGATAGCGTCTGGGTGAAATTGGCCCGGGACCAGTTCACAATGGGATGGGTACACCAACGGGATTTCATCGAAAGCGTAGTGCCGGATGACCCCATCTCACAGTTCATTCACCTCTTCAGCATTCGTCATTTAGGGTTTTTCGCTATTCTCTTTGCCATTTCCCTATTTGCACTTCTTTATCAGATATTCAGCAAGAAGAAACCTCATGTGTTTTTCCTGCGCGACATACTCTCACCCTACCCCACTATTCTGCTCATCACATTAGCTGTCTCTGCTCTTCTCTATGCTGGCATCCAGCACTATGTGCCTGAGACCTGGGTTCTTTATTACTATCATCCTACGCTCAATCCCTTCGACTTGCCACTCATACTGAGCCTGTTCCTGTGCTCCGTCTGGATACTTCTTGTACTGGCCGTAGCCACAATTGGGGAAGTGTACCGACTGCTTCCCATCGGAGAGGCTATGCTATATCTTTTGTCCCTGTTTGGCTGCTGTATTCTCTGTTATCTGCTCTTCACATTGGCAGCTTTGAGCCCAGGTGTCAGCTATATCCTTTTCGCACTTTTTGCTATAGTGCTGATAATCCGTCATCAAAGAAGTTCCAAAGCCCAATATCTTTGTGGCTCTTGTGGAGCAAGGCTTCAAAACTTAGGCAAATGTCCGCATTGCGGAGCAGAAAACAGATAATATTATCAATAATCTTTGCCATATTGATAAAATAATATTATCTTTGCCCTAACTTTATTCATTTTTTTATAATTCTTAAGTTTAAGTATATGCACCTCACTCGACTCCTGTTTACCTTCTTTCTGCTGGTAACGACATTCAGTATCAAAGCTTTTGAGACAGGCCAAACCATCCGTCTTGTCAATAGCGGAAAGTCTGCCTTCGTAGCGAACTCTTCACTTGACGAGAACAAGCCCATAGTCCTATGGACAGAGACAAACGTCAATGCACAGCGCTGGACACTTACTGCCAAGACCAATGGCACTTTCCTCCTTTCCAACGACTACACCGGCTACTATCTCGCCGGTCTCACAACTGGTTCTACAGGATACGTCGGTCAGACAAACAGAAGCGCAACCACCGGTAGAGGTTCTTGGGACTTTGTTCCTGTAGAAGGCACAACCGATCAATATTATATTTATCAGGGAACAACACAGAAATATGCCCTGGCTGCCGTTCCTAATCCGACAGACGGTGACACCCTGAGAATCATCAATCTAGAGAAAGAGACCCCTATCTCCCCCACATGTATTAAATGGACTGTCGAGGTTGTGGAACCGATGGAAAAATCCTTTACCAAGGACAAGCGCGACGACATGATGAACAAATGGAAAGCCCGTGCATACAAACAAGCCAACACAGGATGGGTTATTGGTAACGGTGGCTGGTGGGGAGATGCCGAGATGTTCGAGATTGTGCTCGATGCCCTCGAGACAACCGGCGACCAGCAGTATGCCACGATGTTCGAGAACCTCTACACTAACTTCATTTCACGCAACAAGAGCACATGGTACCAGAAGGGCGTCGATGGCTATAATGAATACAATGACGACATTGCATGGATGTGCATTGCCTGTGTACGAGCCTATCTGCTGACAGGAGTCACAAAATACAGGACTACAGCCAAGACGAACTTCGACGGCATGTTCAAGCGAGCCGACTGCTACGGGAATGACCTCCTTCAGTGGAAGCACAACAGCGGCCAGGGCACCAATTCCTGCATCAATGGTCCTGCTGCAGTATGTGCATGCTATCTCGCTATTGCCCAGGCTGACACCAGCTATTATCAAAAAGCACGCAAGACATACATGGCCGAACGAAGCAAACTCTTTGAAATGTCCAATGGCAAACCGACTGGCAAAGTATGGGACAGCTACGACCAAGCCTCTAACAGCTATAACTACTGGGCCTCCACCTACAATCAAGGTACAAATCTCGGAGCCGCAATCATGCTCTACAACCACTATGGCGAACAAATATTCAAGGACGATGCCGATGCCATCATCAAGTGGTCTGAGGCGAACATGGCTAATTCAAAGGGTATCATACACGTCTGCCAAACGGTTCGGGGTGACCTCACTAACTTCAAGGGCATCATGCTCCGATACCTCCGCATGTACGCAGAGTCCTTCAACTCACCATCACACTATGCATGGATAGCCAAAAATGCCTATCATGCTTGGAACAACCGCAACTCTGCCGGTATAACCTCCTCGGCATGGCTGACAAAGTCGGAAGAAAACTTCAAGCACAAAGAAGGAGACGAATACAAGGACTTTGGAAACGATGGTAACATGACCTGTGTATCGGCTGCCTTCAACTGCCACCTCGGAGTCGTTGATAGCCACGACGCTTATGCCATGAACCAGGCAGAGAACTTCAATTTCGTTCGCAATGCTCCCGTTACCTACGACGCAGGAACCGACGACGATGGAGGTGGTATGGTGGGACCAATGAAGTCCAGCAATTACATCGGTTATCGTCGTGTTGACTTTGGCGACAAGCCAGCCTCGCACATCGACCTGCGCGTCAACATCACACTCAAGACAACCGGCATCAACGTCTTTCTCGACCAGCCCAATGCCAAACAAGGTACTCTGATCTGTTCTATCAAAGGCGAAGAACTTTCTGCAATAAAGACTTGGGATACCATCCGCAAGATGATTAACGTACCCGTTCTGGGAGTCCACAACATCTACTTCGTCTCTACCGGGACAGGACAGACAAACATCAACTGGTGGCAGTTCCATAGTCTCAATCCCGTCTATGCAGATCTGACCAACGGTAGCGGAAGCCTCACCACCTCTTTCGCAGCAGACGATGCATCCGCTCTCACCGATGGCGACCTCCTGACAGCATGTACTGCCGACATTGAAGCTGGCACAGAGACATGGATACAGTATCAGAGCCCCTCGCCCATGCGCATCTATGGCTACCAGTTCTACTCAGGAAGCAACAGAGCGGGCGACCCGATAAACTGGTCACTGCAAGCCTCCAACGACGGCCAGAGTTGGGAAACACTTCACTGCGAGGCAGACACGGTGCTCTTCAGCGTTTGTGCCCAGCGTTACAATGCCGATGTGCAGACCACGAAGGCTTACACACATTACCGGCTGCTTTTCAACTGCTACGACAACCAAACGCAGCTCTCCGTCTCTGAATGGCAACTCATGGGACGATGCATCGATGCGGGCGACCTGACAGCCGATGGCGGTGACATTACCGAGGGAAGCGAAGCGCTCATCGACCATGTGGGCACAACGCTCTTCCAGACACCTGTCACTGCTGTATATCATCCCAGCGGCAACTACAGACTCACCGCCTACAGCATTACCGCAGAAACTGCCTCGCTGGCTCCTGTATCATGGAAGCTCGAAGGGTCGGCCAACGGCAGCAGCGGATGGAAACTCATCGACCAGCAGACGGAAGCATTCTTCCCGTACGACAACTGCACTAACGTCTATCACGTCAATCCCGACGCTTCCTACCTTTATTACCGGCTGACAATCAACGGCGAAGAGACACAACTCACGCAGTGGCAACTCTTCGGCAAGCCTGACTACGGTACATACTACGCTGACATCACAAGCATCGCGACCATTATCAGCAGCGACGAAAGTGATGCACTGCCACTCATCGACGACGATGGAAAGACCTACGCCACCATCAGCGGTGAAAGCCCCTATTGGGACCTCGGCACTCCAATTCCTGTCAGGATACTTGGATTCTCACTTGTAAGCGCTGACGATGCAGAGCTCGACCCACAAGACGTCACACTGTACGGTTACGAAGAAGACGGCACAGAAACCCTGCTTGCCAACAAACAGCCAGCCTTCCCGGCCCGCGGTTCACGACTTACCTACACAACCTCCTCCTCAAAGCTCTTCAAGCGCTTCAGACTCCAGATTGGTGGTGAGACAGCCGAAAAGAGCGTACGTCTTGCCGATTTCGAACTTTATGGAGTAGCCATCATCTCCGGGACAGACAGTCCAGGCCTTCTCGCACCGGCATCAGTCGAAGCATCTGCTACCGGTCTCAGCAATACAGAACTCATCGGACGCATTGCTGATGGTAACCGCACCTATCACTATCGTGCAGCATTCACGGAACCCGTCAGCATCACCTACACCTTCGAACAGCCCGTCAGCATCAATGCCTACAGCATCACTGCCAGCAAGAGTGAGCAGACACGTGACCCTGCCGACTGGACTCTCGAAGCGGCCAACGTCGATGGCAATGGCGAAGGTGACTGGACAATAATCGACAGCCGTAGCGGAGAGACTTTCTCCAATCGTTACGCCACCCAGTTCTATTTTACAGAGACAGCATCCGCCTTCAATGCCTATCGCCTCACCGTAACTGCCACAAGTGGTGCCAACCAATTGCAGATTGGAGAGTTCCAGTTGCTCAACATCGAGCCGGTTGACCCAACGGGCATCAGTGAAATTCAAATTTCAGAATCCAACATTCAAAATGGGGATGCTTGGTACGACCTCAGCGGACGCAAGCTCAACAATGGTCAATCGTCAATGGTCAATGGTCAATTAAAGAAAGGCATCTATATCCATAACGGAGTCAAGGTTGCGATTAAGTGAGAGAAGTGAGAGCGTGCTCGCACTTCCGAGCGTGAGCAAGCTCGAGCGAAGCTCAGGGTCGTAATTAAGTGAGGATAAAAGAAAAACCACCGCGCCATTCCGACGTGGTGGTTTTTTTTAGATTAGAGGGCTGAGGGAAAAAAGCCTCCCCGTTAAGGGGAGGTTGGGAAGGGTCTTTTCCTCCCCCTTTATGGGCAATTGCCCGTTGGTAGCGGAGCAATTGGGGAGAGCTTTGCTCGACGGAGGGCAAAAGTTAGAGGGGGTCCAAGGTGCCGGACCATTGTCCTGCTTTCTAGTAAGAGACACCGCGAACCGTGTGACCATAGACGCGAGTATCGCTACCGAACCCGCCTCCTGAACTATCAAAGTAGTAGCCTTTACCCTGCGACGTGTTGAGCGTAGATGTCCAGTTGGGAGCGTACGTGCCTCCGTTGTATAAAGAAGTCCCTATGATATAACCTGTATTGGGGAAGAAGACGCGCTTGGTGATGTCCGAGGTGCTCACGAAGAGGGTGCCGGCAACGCCCGTGTAACCGGGTTCGTAGGTCTGGGTTGCGCTGAGCTTATAGATGCCACCTTCCGTCACCTTGCCGGAAAGCGTCTTCCAGTTGTTTCCGCAAGCATTGGCGAGAGCCGTGTATTGGTCTTTGGACGGGGTGAACCAGTTGCTGCCCATGTTCTTGGTTGCGGCATCATGAGAGGCATCGAGTGACGCATCGTTGTATGAGACGTAGTGCGAAACGCTGTAGCCTTCGGAGTATGATGACTTCATGGTGAGTGTGGCTTCCGATGCCGAGGTATAAGTGATGCTCGAGTAGCGTGGCGACGTCTCGCTCCATGCGAAGAAATCGCCGTTACATGTCCGATTGGTGCCGGCAACGGTTGATGCGCCAACATTCTTCGTGGCCCACTTCAGACCGCCTATCACCACATATTCGGGGAAATTAGATGTGACTTCGCAGCGCGCCTTCACACCGCTGCCGTCTGCAGCCGTGCAGGTGATGATGCAAAAGCCCTCGCCGTTGGCTGTGACAAGACCGTTCTCGTCCACCGATGCCACGCTCTCCTTACTGGAAACCCACACCACTTTCTTGTTGGTGGCATTTTCGGGATAAACGGTTGCCGTGAGCTGGTATGTCTGGCAAGCCTCGAGGTTGACCCCTGCCTTGTTCAGATCGATACGCTCAACGGGCTTGAAGGTTGACACAATTACATGACAATACCCATATACGTCGCTGCCGTCCGTCGCGCGGCAGTAGATCCAGCAGTTGCCCTCGCCCACTCCCGTGACTGAACCATCGTTCGTCACAGTAGCGACAGCCTCGTTGGTGCTCTCCCACGCCAGTACGCGGTTGGCGGCATCCTCGGGAAGGATTGTCACCGAAATAGTGGCCGTTTCGCCCACTAAGAGGTTATATTCATAATTGTTAACCGTTATCGATTCCACAAGCTGCGGGGGCACGGTGCGCGTCAGCACCTCGATTTCCTCCACCTGCCTTGACCAAGTGGTTGTCACGATGCGCTCGTTGTTTCTGTCGAGGACGCGGATGTAGTACAAAGGCTTATTCGTCGTGCGTTCGTAGATGACGATGTTGCCCTGATAAGGGAAGTAGCGATAGACGAAATCGCCTTTTTGTCCCTGGTTCCATGCGTTGTCCCAACCGGACGTCGTGCCGTCCGCGTTGAAGGTTATCCACTCTTTATTCGTCCTGTACCATGTGCCCACGACGAGGTCGTTGAGCGGTGTAAAGGGACCGAAGTCCTCGTCCGTGCCGATGCCGTCGTAGAACACAATGCTGTCCGTGCGGAAGCTGAACTGCGCCACCGAACCGTCGGTCTTGTAAACGCGGAAGCCCTGGGCCACCGATGTCTGCACGCCTGCCACCAACAGCAGCAAGGCCGCCAAAATAGTTCTTGTCTTCATAAGGATTCTGTTTGTTTGGTTTAATAGTTCGTTATGTTATGGCCCCCTCCCATCTATTCTCCCCCTTTAGGGGGGAGCTAGAGGGGGTCTGATCTTATTTAAGAATCTTTTTTCCGTTCACGATGTTGATGCCTCTCTGCATCTTGTTCAGGCGCTGGCCTGCGAGATTATAATAGGCGGCCCCATCCAAACCTTCCCGAGGGAAGGCTTGTGTTCCCTCCCCCTCGGGGGAGATGGAGGGGGGTCTTATGCCATCGGCATCCTCCTCTCCGTCGAAGAACCTCATCTCGGGTGCATAGCTTGTTGTGT
>JAGCNQ010000095.1 GCA_017645845.1 Bacteroidaceae bacterium | reverse complement strand
TATTAGTGAAGGTGTAGCTGATATGCACTGCCTCAGCGATGAGTATTTGGCAGAGGAACTTGTGCTTGAGTACAAACAACAAAAGTGAGCAAAAGGTTCGAACTCCCATCTATTTTCGTCCAATTTAGTTTAGGGGCGAGTTTTGGCATGAAAGAGGGAGCGAATAAAGGTTAAAGAGTTAAAGTGTTAAAAGTTTAAAAGGTTAAACTGCTCGTGTATAAACTGCCAATTACTCGTATTTCGTCTTGAAGGTTGCCAGCGATTGCCGTTTGTTTTTTGCCGCCTTCCGGCATTTTTCTATGCTTTTTGCTTGGAGATTAAAGAAAAGTCCGTACCTTTGCAAAAGGTAATGGCTGTTACTGTAATGGCGAATACTATTTGCAACAGATGAACAAGAAACACTTAGATATTGCCTATTTCCTGTCTTTTTGTATTGAGCAGTACAAGAAGGCTAAGCATCTGTCTGGGGCGGAGACTGCTGAAGTGTTTGGCCGCTATGGAGTGCTTGAATATCTGGAAGAAAACTTTGATGCACTCCATTCCCAGAGTTGTCAATGGATTTTGGAGGACATAGAGGAGTTTATCAATCAGAAGAAAGGAGAGGCGGCATGAAACTGTATCATGGAAGTTTGGCGTATGTGGAAAAGCCAGAGATACGCGAATCCAGCCGTACACTTGACTATGGAAAGGGCTTTTATACGACTACGTCATACGAACAGGCTGAGAACTGGGTGAAGCGACAAAGAAATCAAAGCAAGGCAGACAAAGGCTATGTGAATGTATACGAGTTTGACAAGTCTTCATTGAATGTGGTGAAAAGTCTTGTTTTCGATGAACCGACAGAAGGCTGGCTTGACTTTGTTATGCAGAATAGGACTGTCAAGGGTTATAAGCATGATTATGACATTGTATATGGTCCTGTTGCCAACGATCGTGTTTATGCTGCCTTTGCTCTTTATGAAGGTGGAATCATAAACAAGCAAGAACTAATAGCTGAACTGAAAACGTATAAGTTGGTTGACCAGTATTTGTTCCATACTGCACAAGCATTACAGTTGTTGAGATTCATCGAAGCAAAGGAGGTCGTGCTATGAATTTGAATGTGACCCAAGATAATCTGTATTTTTTTCTCCCTTCTAAGGTTAGTTGGGTTGCGGAGATGCTTTCGGAAGAAAAGAATATAAGCATTTCTGATGCTATTAGGGAGATATATGCCTCCGATACTTATCGCCAATTGGAAAGAGAAGATACGAAGTTCTGGCATCTTGCTCCCGTTGCACTTTTTGAGAGTCTCAAGTCTCATAATACTGATTTCTTTTTTTGAGTAGCCTCGTTTGGGGTGCCTTCATTTCCATTATTCTCATCCACTTTCGTCCACTTTGGCTTATCTGCGTGGAAATGTTTGGCGATGTCGGGATTTTGTGGTAATTTTGCAGCGTAAAACATGAAAGAAGAGGCAGAAAATGGAGAATGAGTTACTTTGCAAAGCCATTGAGAAGAAGGTGGGCAGGACGCTTGTCGAGCCACAGGACTTTGTGTGGCTGTCTGAACTGATTGAGCAGCAGGAGCATCAGACATTGGGTGTGAATACCTTGAAGCGCATTTGGGGCTTCTATGGTGACGGCGACATCAAAACCAGACGGGGTACGCTCGACGTGTTGGCTCACTTCCTGGGCTTCAAGGATTATGCCACGTTCTCGATGGCTGACGGACATGACAGCAGCGGTCGTGTCCTCTCGCGACATATTGACGGCAAGCATCTGGCAAAGGGACTCTTCCTTCGTATCACTTGGCTCCCAGACCGTGTCTGCATCGTGGAGCATCTGGGCAATGCCTGCTTCATCATCCGTCAAGTGGAGAACTCGAAGCTTTCCGTAGGCGACACCTTCGAGGCTGCTTTCATCATCGAGGGTGAGCCGCTCTATCTGGGCAACCTTATACACGAAGGGCAGCCTCCCGTCTCGTATGTGGCAGGCGTCAGGTCGGGCGGAGTGCATTTCGAGGTGATTGAAGACTAATAGCTTTACCTCTCAAGGTGAAAAGGTGAAAAGTTGAAAAATAATTATCAATTGTTGGTTGTTAATTGAAAATTATTAAATCGTAAGTTGTCAGATCGTAAATTAGATAGAGATTCAGCAAGTGGCTTTTTCTCCGGGGACTTCGAGGGTGTGAGCCAGGAGTTCACGGAGGTGACGGAGTTGCGCCGCACTTCACATAATATATTATTAAAAGGAAAGCGTCGCGGGCGGTGGTGGCTGCTGAAAGGCTTGCTGCCCGAGGAAGAAGGTCAGCCGGCATTCCAGGAGATGCTGCGCAAGGAGTGCGAATTGTTGCTGCGGGCACAGGTACCGGGACATCCGTCCATCGTGAAGACCACGGGCATGGAGACCCTCTCAATCCCCCTTAAGGGGGAGAATAAAAAGTCTCCCTTTAAGGGAGATATAGAGGGTCTTTTCATCGTGATGGAATATGTGGATGGCGAAACATTGAAGGACTACCTCGCCACGAACCCTTCGGGCAGTGCTAAGATGAGGATAGCCCGCGAGCTGATAGATGCCGTCTCCTACCTGCACCGCCTTGATATCGTGCATCGCGACCTGAAGCCTTCGAACATCATGGTGACGCGAGGTGGCAGGAACGTGAAGGTGATTGACTTCGGACTGGCAGATGCAGACTTCTTCGCTATATTGAAGCAGCCGAGCGGCACGGAAGGCTATATGTCGCCCGAACAGACAGAAGGGTCGCTGCCTGATGTGCGAAACGATATCTACTCCTTGGGAAAAATATTGGAAGAAATGCACCTCGGAAGCGACAAGTCGAAGGTGGTGAAGCGTTGCCTGCAGCCCATTGACCGCCGCTACCACAACCTTGAAGAACTGCAAGAGGACTTGCGAAGGATTGAGCAAAGGAAGCGACGGAACATTATCCTGTCCATTGTCTTTTGTCTGTTGTTTGTTGTCTTAGCTTGGTACTGGCAGACGCACCGGCCGAAGCCTCAGATTTTCCAGGACATGACGAAATGGACCTACATTGAGGAAGAATGTTTCCGAGTGACAAACGAAGGAACAAAGAATACTGTCGTCTTCTGCGGCATTGACGGTCAGGAG
>JAGCNQ010000011.1 GCA_017645845.1 Bacteroidaceae bacterium | reverse complement strand
GAGAGAGACCTGCAAACGGGCCTTTCCCGAAGTGCCCGACGCATTGAGCGAAGTTGTCTGGAAGAAGAAATCGCCTATGCGCTGCTGGGGAGCAGACCATAGATAGACATCGCGTGTGATACCCGTCAGACGCCAGTAATCTTGGCACTCCAGGAAGGAACCACTCGTGAAGCGATAAATCTGCACGGAGACATTGTTCTCGCCCTCACGCACAAAGTCCGAGACATCGAACTCGCTGGGCAAATAGGAGTCCTCTGCATAGCCCACAAACTGACCGTTCACCCACACATAATAGCCATGACCTGCACCGTTGAAACGCAGGAAAGTCTTACGCCCCAGCCAGCCCTCAGGAAGAGTGAAAGTCCGACGATAGCAACCTACAGGATTCTTCATTGATTCGTTGTAGGTATAGTAGTCGGGACGCGAGGCCATCACAGAGTAGTCACTCGTGTAGGTAAAGGGGTAGCGCGTATTCACATAGAGTGGCTTGTCCCACTTCTTGCCATTCCGTACGCCATACATCTGCCAAGGCATGGGCACAGTAATCTGGTCCCAGGAACTGACATCATAGTCATCAGCATAAAAACCAGTTGGAACCTGACTGGGTAAAGCACTCCAGCGGAACTGCCAAGTACCGTTCAGGTCAAGGAAATAGGGTGATTGGCTCAAGTCGAGCGAATGTGCAGCAACAGCATCAGTAAAAGGAATACTGAGGTCGTGGCTCTGGACACGGTTCAGGCTCGTCACACTGACATCATCCCACTCCGTCATCGTCTGTGAGAAACCAGTCATAATACCTGACATGAGGCACATAGACAGGAACAGGGTCTTCTTCATATAATATTATTGTTTATGGTCTCCAACAAAGGTTATTTAAGCAATAAGAGGCTTGCCATTTTCATGACAAACCTCTCAGCCTTTTGGGGAGTGGAGAATATCGGGCTCGAACCGATGACCTCTTGCATGCCATGCAAGCGCTCTAGCCAGCTGAGCTAATCCCCCTTGCATCTGTTTGCTGTGCAAAATTACTCACTTTATGCCGAACATGCAAATAAAAATGGCCTTTTTTTGCATTAAGAGGCAAAAAATTGTATTTTTGCACGCGAAACATTGAACGAAGACAATGAAACGATACATACTGACTCTCATACTGACCAGCTTCACACTATGGCTGATGGCTGTGCCCGCTTTGCGAATCCGCAGAAGCGTGACTCTTGATGACGGACGGACTGTGATGGTGACTGCCTATGGCAACGAGGATCTCGATTACCTTAGGACTGACGACGGAGAGGTGATTATTGAGAGGGACAATGTGTTCCATGCAACAGGTCTTACCGTGGAGGAATTCCTCGCCACCCTACCCCAAATGCCTCGCTATGCACGAAGGCAGGTGGGCAGCGTCGCCACGGCCCTCGTACAACCTTATGGAACGAAAAAGATTCCTGTCATCCTGACTGCATTCAAGGACAAACAATTCGAGGTAGCAAGGACCGGTCAGATGGTGAATGCTTTCTACGACAAGTTCTTCAACGGCGCGGACATTTACGCCTCGACGGGCAACTGGGGCAGTGTGCGACAGTATTTCATCGATCAGAGTCAGGGACAGTTCCAGCCTGAGTTCACCATCATAGGCCCCGTGGAGCTTGACAGCGTGTATAGCTACTACGGCAAGCAAAGCGGCGGGACAAAAGACCTGAATTACTCCGAGTTCGTACAAAAGTCCTTCCAAAAGGCGCTGGCTCTCGAAGAGGACTGGATGCAGTTCGACAACAACGGCGACGGCAAGGTGGATATGTGCGTCATCATCTTTGCCGGCATGGGACAGAACTACACGAACAGCTACGGCGACAAGAACACTATCTGGCCGCAGGAAGTGCCTGCCACATATACCGTCGGTGGCATCACGCTTATGGGTTGTTCCTCAAGCTGCGAGATGCGTCCGACAGCTGCAAGCAATGGTGTCATCACCGGTTGGCAGGCAGACGGCATCGGCGTCGTGACGCACGAGATAAGCCATGCTATCGGACTGCCGGACTTTTACGATTACAATAGTGTAGCTTTCGGACTTGACTTTTGGAGCATAATGGATTATGGCATGTACACGAGGCAATCCAAGATGCCGGTCGGCTATACAGCCTACGAACGAGAGTTCATGGGCTGGCAGCAGACAGAAGTCATCGATGGTCCCCGCACTTTGCGCCTTTCCTGTTTCGGTCAAGGCGGCAAGGGCTACAAGATAGTCAACGACGCCAATCCCAATGAATACTATATTCTTGACAACAGACAGGCAGTGGATTGGGACTGGGGCCTCTGCAGCAACCGAGGGCACGGGATGCTCGTCCTGCACGTTGACTTCAACCAGGCAGTATGGAACAACAATCGCTTGAACAGCAATGCCAACCACCAATACTTGACCATCATCCCTGCCAACAATTCCCTCATTGGTTCTAATAACGCCAAGAGCAGCGACGAATGGAAAACAAGTCTGCTGGGCAATCCTTATCCCGGCATCACAGAGAACCACGAGCTGACCAATGACTCCTACCCCGCCAGCCTGGTCTATACTGGCGAGTACATGAACAAGCCGCTATACGATATTGAGGAGACGAAGGATGGCATCATCACCGTCAAAGTGATGCCCTTAGGCACTTTGGAAGCACCCAAGGATTTGACAGTACAGGACACGGAGCCAGGCAGAACAACTGCTGTCTGGGAACCGGTCGAAGAGGCCGAATTGTATAACCTGCGCCTCTGGTGCGAAGGCGAGTTGGTACTTCAAAAAGACAGCCTCGCTGCGACTTCCTACAGATTCAAGAACTTGATGGAGAACATCAACTATTCATTCTCCGTACAAGCCATCAGCAACAGCTATCGTAATAGCGAATGGGTAGAGAGCGACTTCTTCCTTGCCATTCCCGATGCCGTATCCGAAATCACCGAAAGTGCTGAGCGGGTGCGCATTTACAATATGGATGGCCGCATGGTTGGGGAATGCTTCGCCGACGAGCTCAATCGTTTCTCCCTCAGACATGGCATCTATGTCGTTCGTCGGAAGGACGGAAGGACAAAGAAGATTATGATAATGTAGCTGTCGGAGAGTGAATCCATGAGGAAAGTCTTACTCCTTCTTACACTTGGCCTCTTTGCCCTGACGGCTTTTGCTGTGCCTGCTAAGCGTGAACGTTGTTGGCTCACGTTGGCTGATGGCACCTCCATCGAGGCCACCAGAATGGGCGACGAGACAATACACTTCTATGTGACTGACGACGGACAATACCTGCAATGCGACAACCAGGACATTGCCCACTTTGTTGAGCCCGACGTCATTCACAATCGCTGGAAAGCAAGACTCGAAAAGCGCCAGAAAGCCAGAGCATCAAGGAAAAGCGCAAGAAGCAGGGAGCACGCAAGAAAGACCATGACAGGCAGCAAGCGCGGACTGGTCATTCTGGTTCAGTTTCCCAAAACACCATTTCACTACACTAACGAGGACTTTCAGCACCAATTCAACGATACCGGTTATACCGACGACATCAACATAGGTTCCGTCCACGACTACTTCCTCGATGCCAGCTACGGGCAGTTCGATTTCTCCTTTGATATTGTTGGTCCCATCATCATGAGTCAACCCCTCGAATACTATGGTGCCAACAACGGGAATGGCGACGACCAGCACCCTGCCATTATGGTTGCTGAAGCCGTACAGATGATAGACGACGAGGTTGATTTCAGCCAATACGACTGGGACGGCGATGGCGTGGTCGAGCAGATATACATCATCCACTCCGGCCATGATGAAGCACAGAGTAATACGCGCAACGACATCTGGTCGCATGCCTGGACGCTTACCGAAGCTGTGGAAGAGGGTGACGGCGACGGTCCTGTCACTGTGGATGGCGTCCTCATCGACAGCTATGCCACCAGTTCCGAGTTGCGAGGCAAAACAGGTTATGCCATTTCAGGCATCGGTACAGCATGCCACGAGTTCTCCCATTGCTTCGGACTGCCTGACTTCTACGACACCGTTGGGCGCAACTTCGGCATGAGTAACTGGGACCTCATGGACTACGGCGAATACAACGGGGACGGAGGCAATCCCGCAGGCTTCACCAGCTACGAGCGTATGTTCTGCGGCTGGCTCAATCCCATAGAACTCATCGAACCGACTGCCGTCCAGAATATGCCTGCCCTGACCTCAGAGCCTGTCGCCTATATACTTAGGAACAGCGGGAAGTACGACGAGTACTACCTGTTCGAGAACCGTCAGAAGGTAAGTTGGGATGCCCGACTCAGCGGACATGGCATGCTCATCCTGCATGTTGACTACGATGAAGAAGCTTGGTTCGAAAACACCGTCAATACCGTCCGTGACCACCAGCGCATGACCATCATCCCTGCCGACAACATGCCTATATTCTCCCTAACATTGGCAGGCGACCCCTGGCCCGGCACCGCAGGCAAGACTGAACTCTCAGACTCTTCCACACCTGCCGCCACGCTCTACAACCCGAATGCAGACGGGAACAAACTGATGAACCATTCCATCACGGAGATAACCGAGTCGGCAGACGGACTCATCAGCTTCATATTCGATGAAGAGGCACTGGGACTCAACGAAGTCCATAGTTCACAGTCCATAGTGCATAGTGATATCTACGACCTCAGTGGCAGGGCACTCTCAACCTTCAACGCTCAACGCTCTACATTAAGAAGGGGGATATACATCCAGGACGGTAAGAAATTGTTGATACGATGAGGAAAGCCCTTCTACTTCTCTTGCTCCTTGCCCCATGCTCCCTGTTCGCCGCCACGGTGGCTCGCTACACTGGCAGCCGCATCTTCTGGGATGCCCGCAATCCTGTCACCATCTTCAACAGTGGTGGGTACGCGCGTCTGATAGAACTCCAGGACGGACGGCTGATGGCTTGCTGCGAGAGCGGCGGTATCAAGGTCAGTTTCTCCCGCAATAAGGGCAGGACCTGGTCCTCGCCTACCCTCATCGCACCAAATGCCGACCAGGTGCCCAACTGCGTGCCCGACCTGGTGCAACTCACCGACGGCACCATCATCGTCGGCTACAATCCCCGTCCGTCAAAGCCCTATACCGAGGACCGGCGCTTCGGCATCCGTTTGCGGCGCAGTACCGACAACGGCAAGACCTGGAGCGACGAAATCTTTGTCTATGATGCCGACTACACCTTCGAGAACGGATGTTGGGAACCCTCCTTCCTCGAACTCCCCAGCGGCGAGCTGCAGCTCTACTTCGCCGACGAGAGTCCATACACCACAACCGGCGAGCAGCAGATATCCCTCTGCCGCAGCTTCGATGGCGGACTGACCTGGTCCGAACCGCAATGCGTCTCCTATCGTAGCGGCTACCGCGACGGCATGCCCGTGCCCGTACTGCTCAGCGACAAGAGGAACATCGTCGTTGCCATCGAAGACAACGGCTGGAGCAATGTGGGTGACTTCGTTCCCACGACAGTCCGCGTCCCGCTCGCCCACAACTGGAAGAACAACTTCTACGTGAGCGGCAGCAGCAGTCAGCGCGACCGCTGCGTCAACCATAACTACTGCCCCGTTGCCAAGGGCGGAGCGCCCTACCTGCGTGTCCTGCCCGGTGGCGAGACCGTCCTCTCGCACCAGTCCACCTACGGCGAGGGCGACAACATGAAGATGTACGTCTATGTCGGGAACAAGCAGGCCAAGGACTTCAAGGCGATGTCCAAGCCCTTCCAGCAAGGCACGACAAAAGGCTGCTGGTGGAACTCGCTCGCCGTCATCGACACAGGCATTGTGGTTGCTGTCGGCGGACTGGACGGCAAGGTGGTCATGATGAAAGGCTATCCCATGAAACAGTTCGTGGCGCCCTACGCCTCGCCGCTTATTGACGGCCAGCTCACCGATGCCGACACATACTACACTACCACGGCGCGTCAGGTTCTTATGGGCAACGAGACAGGAACCTTTGCCTATACCGACTTCGCCTACGACTTCGACAAGCTCTACATGACCTGCCATGTCTATCGTCGCAACGCCCGCTCCGAAGAACCCTACCCCGACGGTGTCACGTTCTATGTGGAAAGCAAGGGCGCCAGCACCGACATCCCCTTGCAATCAGCCTATCGCTTCAACATACTTCCCGACGGCACCTGCACTGTCAGCACAGGCAATGGGACGGATTGGAAACAGGTATCTTCACCTGCCGTCCGTACAGCCAGTGTCGTTGCCAGCACCTACTATCGCCTTGAGATAGAAATCCCATGGTCAGCCCTCGGCCTCACTACAGCGCCCATCGGACAGAACATCAGTGTCAATCTGGAAATCCTCACCGGCGACGGCACCCAGCAGCTCGTAGAGCGCATCCCCGATGCCTCGCCCCTCAAACCCGCCACCTGGGTTCTGCTCAAACTCATCGAACCCGATCCGGATGGGATTAGGGATATTAACCTTAACGATAACCTTAACCTTAACGAT
>JAGCNQ010000094.1 GCA_017645845.1 Bacteroidaceae bacterium | reverse complement strand
TTCCTACCTTCATAGCTATACTATTCCTACCGCCATAGGAATAGTATAGCTCCATGCATAGGAATAGTATAGCTCCGTGCATAGGAATGGTAACCCTCCTTTCATGGGATAGTAATCCTACGTTCATAGGAATAGTAACGCTACGCCTAAAGGGATGTTTTCCTTTTGCTTGTTCCTTGTGAGGGACTTAAATCTGCTTCCGCACAGGCCGGACGCTATGCCCCATGTAACGACTGCCGTGATACGTCTCAATACCGCTGCTACTGCCGCTTGAGAAGATGTCCATATAGTAACCGTCATAGTAAGGCGCTTTTGTGCGCGACGAGAAGAAGCCGAAGGTGCCTGCCCATTCAACAGAGGATTCGTATTGATAACCTGCAGCAGGCAGGAAAATGCTGTTGCCGTTTATCTTGCTCTTTACCTCCATTCCCGCTACACCATTGACGGTTTTCCATGTTGCAGTCGTGTATTCTTCATTGCACAGCTCCTCGCATTGCTCCAAACTCGGCATCTGCCAGCCGCTGCCCCAGTTTGCCGTCGCTGCATCGTCCTCGGGCAACAGTTCGGTCTTGCTGTCCGTGAAGCCGTTGTAGCCATAGTCGCTCTCGTCGCAGTACTTCGTCAATGTGTTCTCTGAGCCTTTGCAGTACTTGTAAGTGCTCCAACTGTAGCCTTCCTTCGGCTGTGTCTCGCCCCAGGCGAAGTAATCGCCGTATTCCTCGGGGCTCTCTGCACCGACATTGCAGGTTGCCCACAGCGTGCCAGAGGGCAAACCAAGGTCAACATATTCGTGATCTTTCTTCTTCTGAACACGGACGGGCCGAACACTTTGACCAGAGTTGCGGCCACAGTGGAACGTGTAGATACTGATCGAACCGCAGTACTGGTAGTACGCGCGGTAGGAGTAGCTCGAATTGAGCGAGCGTGACCAATAGCAGGCGTTCAAATTAACGTGGTAGAGACTCGTGTCGTCGCAGTACCCAGTAGCGGGAAGGAAGATTGTATTGCCGTTGCTCCTGCTCGTTATCTTACAGCCATAAACGTAGTCCTGCTTCATCCACTCCGTTGTCGTATAGTAGCCGTTGATTAGCTCCTCGTATTGCTCCAAGCTCGGCATCTGCCAGCCGCTGCCCCAGTTTGCCGTCGCAGCATCATCCTCAGGCAAAAGCTCGGTCAGGTTGTCTGTGAAGCTGTTGTAACCATAATCGCTCTCGAAGCAGTACTTCGTCAAGGTGTTGTTATCTCCTTTGCAGTACTTGTAAGTGCTCCAGCTGTAGTCTTCCTTCGGCTCTGTCTCGCCCCAGGCGAAGTAATCGCCGTATTCCACGGGGCTCTCTGCACCGACATTGCAGGTTGCCCACAGGGTGCCAGAGGGCAGACCGAGGTCAACCCACTCATGGTCATCAATGACGATGGGCTCGCCCTCTACAAATGTAACTTCCTTCACTTGCGAGATTTCATACTCGACAGACTTGTTGTCAGTCAAAGTAACGACCATCTTCTGTGCCTGGGCTGTCTGCAAGCCTGCCACCATCAGGAGCAAGGCCGCCAAAATGTTTCTTGTATTCATGTTGTATTATCTTTTTGTAAGGAAAGAACTACAGAGCGAAGTCTGCAATAATCAAGAAGGCTCCGCCCTTGGTTTATAGGATGGTTTGTTTAGGCTTGTTCGGCCGTGGAACTTAATTCTGGACGCGCACAGGCCGGACGCTTTCACCTTGTATTCGGGTGGAGTTGCCCATGCCGATGTAATCGCTCGAATTGAAGTACAGGAGGTTCGCGCCGCCGGAGTCTCTGAGGGAGCGCGACCAATATTTGCCGAGCGAACCAACGCCGTCAAGACTCGTGTTGTGGCGGTACCCAGCGGCGGGGAGGAAGATGCTGTTCCCGTTGCTCTTGCTCGTAATCTTATATCCATTAACGCCGTTCTGCGTTATCCACTCGGTTGTGGTGTAAGCCTCATCAATCAGTTCTCCTAACTGTGCAAAACTCGGCATCTGCCATTTGCTGCCCCAGTTTGCCGTTGCAGCATCGTCCTCAGGCAACAGCTCTGTCTTGTTATCGACTGTTCCATATCCGCTGTCTGTGCAGTACTTTGTAAATCCGAGTCCTTCACTATAGTACTTGTAATTGCTGTCGTACTTCTCCTTCGGCTCTGTCTCGCCCCAGGCGAAGTAGTCGCCATATTCTTCTGGCTTGCTCGCGCCAATATTGCAGGTTGCCCACAGCGTGCCGCTGGGCAGATCGAGGTCAACGTATTCGTGCTTTGGCTCTTGCTTCCGCACAGGCCGGACGCTCTGACCATAGTAGCGGTCGCAGTCGTACGTGCCGATGGGATTGTCCGAATCGTAGCACAGGCCGGACGCGTAGGAGGAGTAGCTCGAACTAAGCGAGCGTGACCAATAGCTGCCGAGCGAACCAACGTTGATGAGACTCGTGTCTATGTGCCACCCGGCGGCGGGAAGGAAGATTGTGTTCCCGTTGCTCTTGCTCGTTATCTTACGCCCATAGACACCATTCTCTGTTGTCCATGTTGTGGTAGTATAGTCACTGTTGAAGAGCTCCTCACATTGCTCTTTAGATGGCATCTGCCACTCGCTGCCCCAGTTAACAGTTGCGGCATCGTCCTCGGGCAACAGCTCCAGCTTGTTGTCCGTGAAGCCGTTGTAGCCGAGGTCGCTGCGTTGACAATACTTTGTCAATTCGTACTCTGAGCCGTTGCACCACTTGTAGGTGCTCCAGCTGTAGGAGTTACTCTTCGGCTCCGTCTCGCCCCAGGCGAAGTGGTCGCCGTAGTCCTCTGGGCTGTCCGCACCGACATTCGTCGTTGCCCACAGCGTGCCAGAGGGCAAGCCGAGGTCAACATATTCATGCTTTTTCTTTGGCTCTTGCTTCCGCACAGGCCGGACGCTATGCCCCTTGTCACGACTGCCGTGATACGTCTCAATACCGCTGCTACTGCCGCTTGAGAAGATATCCATATAGTAACCGTCATAGTAAGTCGCTTTTGTACGCGACCAGAAGAAGCCGAAGGTGCCTGCCCATTCAACAGAGGATTTGTGTTGATAACCCGCAGCAGGCAGGAAAATGCTGTTGCCGTTTATCTTGCTCTTTACCTCCATTCCCGCGACGCCATTGACGGTTTTCCATGTTACAGTTGTGTATTCTTCATTGCACAACTCCTCACTTTGCTTTTTAGATGGCATCTGCCATTCGCTGCCCCAGTTGATGGTCGCAGCATCGTCCTCAGGCAAAAGCTCCGTCAAGGTATCTGTGAAGCCGTTGTAGCCATAGTCGCTCTGTTGGCAGTACTTCGTCAATGTGTTCTCTGAGCCGTTGCACCACTTGTAGGTGCTCCAGCTGAAATCCGTCTTGCCATCATTGTTGCCTATCGTCTCGCCCCAAGCAAAGTAGTCGCCGTAGTCCTCGGGATTGTTAGCACCGACGTTCGTCGTTGCCCACAGCGTGCCGCTCGGAAGACCGAGGTCAACGTATTCATGCTCTTTCTTTGGCTCTTGCCTGCGCACAGGCCTAACGCTCTGACCACCGTTGCGGTCGTAGTCGTACATGCCGATATTACTCAAACCGAAGTACAGGTAGTACGCGTCGTCGGAGTAGCTCGAACTGAGCGAGCGTGACCAATAAAGGCCGTACGAACCAACGAGGCTGAGATTTGTGCCGTCGCGGAACCCGGCAGCGGGAAGGAAGATGCTCTTGCCGTTGCTATTGCTCGTTATCTTATATCCATTAACTCCGCCCTGGGTTGTCCATTTTGTGGTTGTATAGTCGCTGTTGATGAGCTCCTCACATTGCTTTCTAGATGGCATCTGCCACTCGCGGCCCCAGTTGGCGGCTGCAGCATCATCGGCAGTCTCAAGTTCCTTCTTGTTATCGAATGTGCCGTAGCTGCTGCTTGTACAGTACTTCGTCAATGTATTGTATGAGCCATTGCAGTACTTGTAGGTGCTCCAGCTACAGTCGTCCTTCGGCTGTGTCTCGCCCCAGGCGAAGTAATCGCCGTAGTCTTCGGGACTACTTGCGCCGACATTACATGTTGCCCACAAGGTGCCGCTCGGCAGACCCAGGTCAACATACTCGTGCTCCACAACGTCTTCCTCGGAACACTCGATGTACTTCAAATCGGAAACCCTGTACTCTAAAAAGGAATCATCCGTAAAGTAGAGCTTAATCTTCTGCGCCTGGGCTGTCTGCAAGCCTGCCACCATCAGGAGCAAGGCCGCCAATATACTCTTTAGTTTCATGGTTCTTTACTTTTTAATGATTTTATAATTGGTCGTTCCATTCTTAATGATGTAAGTTCCTGCAGGCAGACCGTCAAGGTTGGCGGGAGTGCTGCCATCCTCAGTGGGTTGCAGGGTGCGCATGAGGATGCCGCCTATATTATATATATAGGTAGGCTGTGGCGCCATCTTTGCCGGAGGCGTGATGCGCGTGTAAATTTCGCTCACTTCACCAAAGGTGAACTTCTCCACATCGGAGAAAGGATACTGCACAGATGCAGCCCCGTCAGCTACCGAGATGACAAGGTAGCCGTCGCTGTATGTCACGATGGGTTTCTCATTGAAGGCGAACTCTACGGTGCCTCCCGACTTCTGGTGTACAATCAAGGCTGTCTGTGCCAAGGAAACGGATGCTGTTGTAAGTGTCAGCAGTAAAAGTAAGAGTTTTTTCATAGTGTTTGTCCTGCGACTCCGTCCCCCGCATCGCTCTAAAAGGTTTGATGTTTGGCTGCAAGAAAGCATAGGGACTTGTCCTAATTCATCCAATTTCTGGTATCGCCAAACACCATTTGCCTTGACAGTCATCCTTCGGTATTTGAAATTGGCGATTTCGGAATTGAGGATGAAAGCGCGGAACGCTCTCTTGGTCATTGTGGCTGGCTATCTGCTACATACATAGATGTGCAGAACGGTCCACAAGACAATGCAAATTTACGAAGATTTTTTGATAATACAATAAGTTAATCGGGAAAAAGATGAGTAGAGCAGAAGAAAAAGCGGAAAACTTGCTTAATAAACCAGGCCTAACCTTTCCTAATAAGAAAGCAACTGATGCTTAGAATTGTGCATAAAGACAGTGACTAATACGCGAGGGTTCAGTAATGTTTCACTCGTAAAAGAATATTTTTTACCTTTCACTTCTCATCTTTCACTTTTATTTGTAACTTTGCAAACGGAGAGTAGAAACGAATAATTATTATTAACATTTAATATAATAACTACTATGAAAAAACATTTCTTCCTTATTACCATGCTCTTGTGTGGTATCTTCTCCAGTGCATCGGCTCAAGAGGTTGTTATCAAGGACATTGAAGGTCCTTCGTCTATGTGTCAGATTGACCTGCGCGACCTCATGTATGCAAATCATGTATCGAATGGTCTTTCCAAGGCAAGGCAGTTTGCTGGCCCGAGTGATGCAGTCGTCAACTATGAAGACCGCATCACCAACATGCCCCAGTTCATCCGCGACTTCATCGGCAAATATGTAGAGGCAGGCAATGCCGTCCTGGCTGGTGGCAGCAACTGGCTCAGCAATCCAGCTTTGGGTAAGGAGGATGAAAGTGGAAGATACTACTATCTTCTTGCTGAGGTGCCTGGCACAGCTTCTTTCACCTTCCCCGCCGGCTCGAACTCTGAAACTGTCAAGCAGGCTGCCCAGAATGCTTATAGTGCCCACTACGATGATGAATATGATATTCTGTTGTCTTTCATGCCTTTCGCCTGCCTCTCCCTTAACTTCGACCACCCGGAGTTCTTCTGGATTGGCAACTCATTTGATTATGGTTCCGTCAGCAATTATAGTGTCTCTTACAACTCCAGTGCGGGAACAGGCACCGTTACCTATACGATATCACATAGGTTTTTCCTGCATACCAGTAGTTTCGATATCCGTACCAGAGGTGTCTCTAACTATAACTTCCGCGACTTGACACAGCTTGCCAACGGTGTGACTAGATTCCAGAATGCTGTACAGACTATCCTGTCAAAGTGCAATACTTACTCGTCGCGATACGATAAGTTGGTAGCTGCTCACGACTGGCTCACCCAACATAACTGCTACAATCCTTTCTACCCAGAATATCCTCAGAGTTCAATAGGTGACACGCCCTGGAGTGCATTTAGTGCGATGGAGGGCAATAGCGGTCAGCAGGCACCCGTCTGCGAAGGATATTCCCGCGCTTTCAAGGTGCTTTGCGACAAGATGGACATTCCCTGTATCCTAATGACGGGCATTGCACAACGGGAAAAAGACAGATTAGAGGACCACATGTGGAACTATGTGCAGATGGAGAATGGGAAATGGTATGCCATCGATGTCACTTGGGACGACCCGGTAGTGAACGGCAACTATGATATCGTATCCGGTCATGAGTCGCATTATTGGTTCCTCATGGGCAGTACAACGAGTGTGGTCGATGGACTCACCTTCATAGAATCCCATCCGGAACAATGGGCCAATACCTATCCCAACGAGGGCAACAAATCCTGGGATTTACTGGCCGGACCTGAACTTGCACCGACTGTATGGACTTCAACGTCATTAGAGAAATGTGCTACTCCCACCATCAGCTATGTTAACGGCAAACTGAAATTCAAATGCGAGACGGAAGGTGTACAGTTCTTCTCTACAATCACGGACAATGACATTAAGTCCTTTAATACGGCCGAGATTGATTTGAGCGTGACCTATACCATCAGCGTCTATGCTACAAAGACGGGTTATGAAAACAGCAACGTAGCCACAGGCACCCTCTGCTGGATAGAGCAACAGCCGAATATGGAGGGCATAGTGGCTGAGGATGCTGTTACAGAAGTGAAGGCCCTGCCAGTACTCATCCAGTCGCAAGGCGGCATCATCACCGTTCAGGGAGCACTCGAAGGTACTCCGATTGCCATCTACGACACCAGCGGCAAGCAGTACGGCACCACTGTCGGCAAAAAGAGCGGCGCCACCATTGCCACCGCTCTTTGTCCGGGTTCCGTCGCCATCGTCAAGATTGGCGAGAAATCAGTAAAACTTGTGATTAAGTAAGTTCAGAAGCGGCCGCCACCGCCGCCCCATCCGCCACGGCCACCGCCACCGCCGCCACCCCAGTTGCCACGGCCGCCTTGGCCACCCTGACCACCATTGAAGCCTGCAGCGCGGGCTTCTTTGTTACCTATAAGGTTGAAGCGGTAGATGAGGTGTACCATCACGTAGCTGTGGATGGCATTGGTCCAGGTGTCGCTACGGTTCGTTGCGCTGTAGTTGCGACTGATGCTGGAGCGCTCGCGCAGGATGTCGTACCACTGCACGCTCACCGTTGCATTCTTCGACTTGAGGAAGGTCTGGCTGAGCTGTGCGTTCCAGATGAGCTCGTTGGTGTTCATCGAGGCATCGTCATAGCCGCGACGGCACTGTTGCGAGATGTCGCTGCTGAACTGCATGTTCCATGGGGTGTTGATGACCACGTTGCCGCCGTAGTTGAAGAACCACGTGTCGCGGTTGCCCCTCTGCTGCATGTCGTTGCGGGCGTGCTGGTAGTTCATGCCGCCGTTGACACCCACTTCTATCAAGTCGTTGCGGTAGTTGATGCGCAGGTTCTCGCCGAGGTTGGTGTTGCGGGTAGAAGACTTTTTCAGCAGGTTGTTCTGCTCCATGTATCTGAACAGGCCGTTCATATCCACCCCTGTAGGTGAGATGAAGGGTTTTGCAGCCTCATCAAGGTCGGTGCTGATGTAACCGACACTGTTGGAATAGTTGATGTTCTGGTTCCAGTTGAGGTTGAAGTACTTTCCTTTGTCCAAAGCGGTGTTGAAGCCCATCCATGTGCCTGCGTTCCAGCCGCCATTGATGTTCATGGGACGACTGTAGCTGATGCCCGACGCAGTATCGTAGATGGTGGCATTGCTGATGGCACGGCGGTTAATGTTGCCCCAAGCATTGATGTTCCATCCCATCTGCTTCTCGGTAATATAGTTGTTGTAGTCCACATTGAAGCGGTCGTTCCACGAACTCTTCAGTCCGGCATTACCGGTGCTGACGTAGAGAGGGTTGCTGTTGTCCACCACCTCAATGAGGTTGGTCATTGAGGGCTGTGACATGTTACCGTTGTAGCGGACACGCAACTGGCTGGTGTTCGATATCTTCCAACGCATATTGAAACGCGGTGCCCAGTTCTGTATCTTACGTACAACTGCAGTATCGACGATGCCCTTCTGATAGTCCATCTCCGTGCGCTGAGGCTGGAAGTTGACACCGAGATTGAAGAACAGCTCCGATTCGTCGCCAAACTTGCTGTTGTGGCGCAGCATAAGGTTGACGTTCTGGTTCAGTTCCTTGTATGTGGCATATTGGCTGTTCTGTGCATCGCGTGTGAGTTGCGTCAGATCGATGCCGTAGTTGGCAAAGTCCATGCCGTTGTAGGTGCCGTTATAGAGGTCGAGGGCTGTTACATCGGTGAGGCCCTTGTCCTGCAACGCTTTCTCCAATTGGTCGTAGTGCATCAACTCACGGTCGCTGTCCTGGAAACGGTATTGCGCCTGATAGCTTACCTGCACAACGGTTCCCTTCAGGATAGGTTCGGTATAGCTGAGACGACCCTGATAGCTGTAGTTCTTGGAGGGCGACATGGTGTTCTGATAGTCAGCATCCATATCGCCATTACGCTGGTAGTACTTAACCACAGAGCGGCTATAGGAACGGTTGTCGCTTTCGCTGTACGAGCCGTCGAGGTTGAGGGTGATGTTGCGGCCCGGCACAAATAGACGACGGTTGACCTGGAACCGCGCATTGACATTATTGTTATGGTTGTCGCCATTGTTGAGCCGCTCATTGCCATTGACGCGGATTCCATCGGGGTCTGCCATCGCCTTGTACTGCTCGACAGGGTCGGTGAGACCTGCCTCGAAGGGACTCTGGTTGAAGGTCACGCTTCGGCTGTCCGAGGAATTGTCGCCGTTGCTGTGGCTGAAGTTGGGACGGAACATGATATTGGTCAAGCTATCGGGAAACCACTCCAGCTGGAAGTTGGCATTGAAGTTCTGGTTCCAGTTGGTACCCTTGTTCTTGGAGTTGGAGAACTGGCTGGTACCTGAAGGCAGGAACATCTCATTGTTGGTTCGTGACTCCGATTCGCTGTCGCTGCTGTTATAGCGCACATTGCCACCCAACTTCAGCAGGCCAGGCGAATATTCGGGTTTTCCGTTCTCCCAGGCAAATGTCGCACCTCCCATCGTACTGGTGGTGATGCCGTTGCCTCCTCCTCCCCAACGGCCGCCAAAATCGTTGACATTGTTGCGGCTACCTATAACGGACAGGTAACTATTGTCCATGAAACGGTTGATGTTGAACTTGCCCGAGTAACGGTCTTCTGTACCGTATGCTCCGTCGAAGTTACCGACCCAGCCTTCCTTCATACCTTTCTTGACGGAGAGGTCCAACACCGTCTCTTCCTCGCCATCATCGATGCCTGTGATGCGCGTGTAGTCACTCTTCTTGTCATATGCCTTGAGCTTCTTGATGAGTTTGGATGGCAGGTTCTTCATCGCCATCTTGGTATCGTTCTGGAAGTATTCCTTACCATCGACCATAATCTTCGAGACGCTCTTGCCGTTAATCTTGATATTGCCATCGTCATCAACCTCAGCACCGGGAAGTTTCCTTACAAGTTCCTCTAAGGCCGACCCCTCGGGCAGACGGAAGGCCTCGGCATTATAAACGAACGTATCCGCCTTCATCTCAACCTGTGCCAGCTTGGCTGTCACCTCTGCCTCCTTAAGTATCTTACTGTCTTCTTGGAGTGTAATAGTGCCTAGATTGATATTCTTGTTACCCTTCGGCAACGTAATATTGCGGTAATAGGTCTGGAAACCCATATAGCTGATGCGCAGTATATAGTTGCCCGCCTTGACGGAAGGAAGTTTGAATTTACCCTCGAGATCGGACGAAACGCCAACAGCCTGAGTGCTGTCTTTAGGCTGGAGTAATACGATAGAAGCACCAGTTAGAGATTCGTTAAGTGTTCCGTCTACGACAAGTCCGCTTACGGTAACTTTCTGTGCCACGGCTGCAAGAGAGCAAAGGCAGAGTATAAGAAAAGAGGAGAACCTATTCATTTATAATTTGACTATTTACGATTAACCATTTTGTCATTTGACTACTTACATAGACAACTAAGACATGGAAAGGTTTAATTCAAGACTGTGAACTATGAACTATGGACTATGAATTATGGACAACGGACAACAGACAACAGACAACGGACTATGAACTATGGACTGTGAACTATGAACTATGGACTATGGGTTACGGCTTGCCCCCAAATGTCGGTATTGACGCGCTGGCCGTCCCAGACAAGGTTACCATTCACCCAAGTCTTCTCGACCTGCCAACCGAGGGTGCGGCCTTCCAAGGGACTCCAACCACAACGGCTTTCGATGCAATCCTGCGTTACCGTCCAAGGCTTCCGACGTACCAAGGTGAAGTCGGCCCAATAGCCTTCACGGATGAAGCCGCGATTCTTGATTTGATAGAGACGGGCAGGATTGTGACACATCAGTTCTACGACACGCTCCAGGCTAAGCACGCCCTCATCCGCCAGACTCA
>JAGCNQ010000093.1 GCA_017645845.1 Bacteroidaceae bacterium | reverse complement strand
TTTTCCTCCCCTTTTAAGGGCGACTTTTTCACCTCCGTCGCGACTGGGTAGTCGCTCCCCTTTGTGGGGCCGCAGCCACATTTAGTGGCTACTCTAAAGACCCCAGTCGCCCCCTTTAAGGGGGAGTCAGAGGGGGTCTACCTGAAGGCTATGAAAAAGACTAAAATCCTTGAACTCGTCCTGAAGGTGATTGTTGCAGCCATTACGGCAGCACTCACGGCAATCACCACAACAAGTTGTATGGGCTTTGGCCCTCTTTAAACACTTCGGGTCTCCGTCGCTTACGCTCCCCATTAAAGTTTCTCCCCATTATGGGGGAGATAGAGGGGGTCCAACTATGAAAAACCACCGCTTCGCAAGAAACGGTGGTTTTTATATGCAGATAATCAACAAGTTAGAAAATTTGTTAAAATTGTTAAATGTTAAATCGGGGTAGTTTTACCCGAACGACAGGCATCGAAGTCCAATGGATATTGGATTAGAGGGGTGCAGGAGTGTAAACCTTTCTGGAAGTGCCGTCTGCTCGTTTCTCTATGTGCATGCCGCGAGGTTCATCCAAGCGGCGGCCCTGCAGGTCGTAATAGTTCTTCGGACCCTTATTCTCATCTTGTGACGGATCATTGATGGCAGTACCTCGGTCAATCATGAAGATATAGGTATTCAGACTGCGTTCAGGCATACTGACGGTCAGACTATTCACAGGCTCGTCGATGACGATGGGCGTTTCCTGACAAAGCGACTCGTTGGAAGTTGATAGCAGATGGGTGCCGCTTTTCACCTTGAAGGGCAGTTTAAGGTTCAGGTCGTATGCGGTCTGTGTGGTGTCAATGGCCATGATGATGAGCGAGTCACCCTTGATATAGGCTGAGTTCTCAAAGAAAGCATTGGTTGCGACGGTGAAATTGCCCTTGGTAAGAAGACGGGTGGCGCCGGTGACATGCTTTGAGAAGTGGGACATGACATAGGCACGTGGCAACAGTCTATTCTTTGCGTTGCCCGGATTATATTTGGCCTCACCTGTACCGACAAAGGCCCAGTGGGCACGCATATACCAGTAGATGTAGCCGGTACAGCCTGCCAGCATGCATTCATTGAGTTCTTCGGCGAAAAGCAGCTGCTCGTGCCAGGTGGGCAGACGGTCGATATTGTCTGTCACAGAGTGTTCCGTCATCCATACTTCTTTGTTGTATTGGGCAGCGAGGCTGGCAGAACTGCTCAGGTTCCCCAATGGCGGATGTCCGTAGATGTGACCCGCAATGATGTCAACCTGATTGCGTGCTACCGGGTCTCTCAGGAGCAAATTGGAATAATCGGGATTGAATCCAAGCGGCTCAGCACTAATCAGGCGCACTCCCGGGAACTTCTCCCTGTCGAGCATGTGGGCATAGTTCTTGACAAGGTCGAGCTGCTGTTGGGGTGTGTAGAGACAGCCCGAGTAGCTTACCCACCAGTCGGGTTCGTTCTGAATCGACACTGCATCTACGGCAACGCCTCTCGACTTCATATACTCCAGGAACGTGTTAAGCCAGGGGAAGAACTTGTCGTAACAATCCTCCCGCAGTTCGCCGCGCTGGTAGCCCTGGGACTCGCTGTTACCGCCCTGAGCCGTCCCGTTGGTCTTGTATTCCCCTGGAGGCGACCAAGGTGTTCCGAAAACGATGGCACCGCGTCGCTTGGCCTCCCTGGCGCAAGGTACTGAGCCTTCCCAATCGTAGGGCGTATCCCAGCCGATGTCGGCGGTATTGATGTCGCCCTTGAAATTGGGCGAAATCTCCATACGCATGATGTTCAGGCCTATCTTTGACGAGGGGCCGTAAAGCAGCTTCACGGGCTGGGTGTCGGTACCAAACGGACACATGGCACCGTCGCAAGCGGCAGCACCAAACCCTGTTATCGTCTGATAGCGGGTGTTTACTACAGAGATTGTAATACTTCTGGCGTAGGCAGCCGCAACTGCAGCCAGCATGAAAATAAGGGAAAGAATCTTTTTCATAAGAGCGGAGAGACTGGGATTCGTACCGGCATTGCCGCCTGAGCGAAGCGCAAGTTCCGGCATTGCCGCCTGAGCGAAGCGCAAGTTCCGGCATTGCCGCCTGAGCGAAGCGAAGAACCCCTGGGTGAGAACCCAGGAGCGGAGAGACTGGGATTCGAACCCAGGGTACCCGTAAGAGTACGCCGCATTTCGAGTGCGGTCCATTCGACCACTCTGGCATCTCTCCAATTTCGGGTGCAAAGGTACGAATAAAAATTAAGAATTAAGAATTAAGAATTAGGAATTTTTGCTATCTTGCTGTTTTATTCGTTCTTCTTTAACTATATCCTGCTCAAGAATTCCTTTGTTACAGCGAAACTCTTGTCGGCCATCGTTTCCCAAAAGTTGAGGTACTGTTCGAAGTGTGCATTCACACCTGGGGTGTCGCTGATAATGCGGAAACTGAGCATGGGGACATTCCAGAGAAGACAGACCTGGGCAATAGCAGCACTCTCCATATCGACGGCCAGCCCTTCGGGGTACTTCTCCTTGATGACATTCAGCTCATCGCGATTGGTGACGAACTGGTCGCCCGTGCATATCAATCCGGGCACGATGCGGACATCGGTCTTGAGAGACGTGGCGATGCCGACAAGACGCTCGTCACCGTTGAAGAACCTGGGCAAGCCCTGCACCTGACCCGGGTCGCAGTTGTCGCCACAATAGACATCGTGGTAGCAGACCTCCTGGCCAATGACAATGTCCATCACATCGAGCTTCACATCGATGCCTCCTGCAACTCCAGTAGAGATGATGCAGTCGGGATGAAACGTTATGATGAGGTTCGTAACGCCCGTAGCGGCATTGACCTTGCCGATGCCGCATTGCAGCAGCACCACCTTGTTCTCCCCCAAGGTGCCGACGAGGAACTCTTGAGGGCCGTCTTTTACAGTCTCCACATCATGCAACATAGCAGCGACCTGGCGGTATTCCACACTCATCGCAGTCAGTATTCCAATTGTCTTTTGCATAATCAATTTTGATGATTTTAGCGCAAAGATACAAAGAAATTAAGAATTATGAGTCAAGAGTTAAGAATTATTTCGTAACTTTGCGGTACCTTATCATCAAAACATCAACAGTCAGTCATCAATGTTCAATATATTAACCGAAATATGGACGCTGCTTTGCGAGATGTCGCCCTACCTGCTGCTTGGTTTCCTGCTGGCAGGCCTGATGCATGAGTTTGTGCCGGGCAAGGTCTATACGAAGTACTTGGGTGAGCGCTCGCTCAAAAGTGTAGTGCTGGCAGCACTTTTTGGTGTACCTCTGCCGCTGTGTTCTTGCGGAGTCATCCCCACAGCAATGGGTATTCGCCGCGAAGGTGCCAGCCGAGGTGCAACGATTTCCTTCCTGATTGCCACACCCCAGACGGGCGTAGATAGCATCATCGCGACTTATAGCCTCATGGGACTCCCCTTTGCCATAATACGCCCTATTGTGGCTTTGGTGACAGCCGTTTTCGGAGGGGTGCTATGCAATGTGTTTGAGAGGGACAACGAGCAATTGCCCTTAAAGGGGGAAAGCAAAAAGCTTCCCTTTAAGGGAGATTCAGAAGGTCTTGCCTCCACTTCAAAGGGAGGTTTGGCAGGGTCTTTAGGCAGGGCTCTTGCCTACGCCTTTGGTGAGATGATGGAAGACATAGGAAAGTGGCTGGCTATTGGACTCATTGTGGCGGGCATCATTACAGCCGCTGTGCCCGACTCGTGGTTTACCATCTTCCAGGGGAACACGCTCTATAGTATCCTTTTCGTTCTTGTCTTCAGCATTCCCATGTACCTTTGTGCCACAGGTAGCATCCCCATTGCTTTGGCCCTGATGCTCAAGGGACTGACTCCAGGCGCGGCTTTGGTGCTTTTGATGGCAGGTCCTGCAAGCAATGCCGCAAGCATCCTGGTAGTCGGGAAAGTGCTGGGGAAACGCTCCATGCTGCTTTACCTGATAGCCATCATCTCTGGAGCCGTCCTCTTCGGTTTCGGCATCGACTATCTACTACCGCGAGAATGGTTTACGGCTCCTGTGGCTCAATACGAAGCCTGCCACGAAGAGGGTATCGGACTCTTCTCCTATATCTGCACGGGACTGCTGCTTGTGCTCCTGCTGAGAGCGCTCTTCTTCGCAGGTCATCATCATCACCATCATCATCACGAAGGAATAGAGGCTGCATCTTGTTTTATATATAATGTAGAGGGAATGAACTGCAGCCACTGTGCCGAGAACGTGCAGCAGGCCATTGCCGCTGTGGAAGGCGTGGAGCAGGTGGAAGTTTCATTGCATGAAGGAACGGCAAGCATCGTGGGGGCTCATAATGAAGACGAAGTGCTACGTGCCGTAGAGAGTATCGGTTTCAAAGCGAGCAAGGCGGCCCCCTCTAAGGGGAGAACATAGCCTTTAACGGCAGATTCCGGCGTACTTCCCAGCACACCGAAACCGTCGGAATTCCATAAAATAACTAACAGCTAAAAACCTTTAAACTTATTGTTGTACAAACTTGTAGTTTGTTATGCCGTTTTCGCTCATCAGGCGTTTAATGCGGTCGATATGCTCCTTTGGAACGCCCTTGCAGACGTTGATGCGGACGCTGTGGTCTTTTCGGATGGCAACTTCCTTCAGGTGGACACTAATGTCATCCACATCCCATTTCCATGAGCAGATGGTATAGTTCTTCCAGCTGAAGCCATCGAAGTTGCCTCGTCTTTCCCAAATTGTCGTCTTTGCACCGCTGTCTTTAGGAGGCGTTCCTGTGAGCAGGATGGTCAACTCGGGATTGATGTTGCCCTTCACGTCAGCAGGAATCTGGACAGGCTTCGTGATAAGGTTGACCGTTAGTTTTCCTTCCTTTGACTTCATCTTCATTTCCACCTTTTTCAGGGCTGAAGCAGGCAGGTTAGGCAGATTGTTGACATCGAGCAGTTTGCCGTCGAGCATGACGTCGTAGTACTTCGTGTGAAACGCCCACGGATAGCCACAATCGGGATGCTCCTCGATGAAGGAGTTGTCGCCCTTCACCACCCAAGTGCCCCTGAGCCAAAAGACTGCAATTGCAGGGCCATGTTTCTTGATAAAGTCTTTTGCGCTATCCTTTGGGATAAAGGCATTCAGCATTCTGTCCTTATAGAACCCTCGTACTTCATCCGTCGTTACGATTCCCATTCCAGGTACAGCCACCTCTACAGGCTTGCCCGTTGTCTGCTGCTCCTTGTCTGGTGACGGTTGTTCATAGACTATTGTCTGTTGACTGTGGTCCGTTGCCTTATCTTTGGCAAAGGCAACTAAAGCCAGTGCCATGAGTGCCGGCAGGATGAGTCCTTTGCTCATCAGCCAGCGATTGGAATTGTGTGTGTGCATCATCTTGATTCGCTTTTTGAGTGAATGGTGACTGAGGTTGTTGCAGACCGTCTGCAGTCGGCCTCCCACAGCCTTCGCCACGAGTAATAGTTGATATGTCTTTGCATCGATGCCAAAGTTAAGTACAGCGTTGTCGGCCTCATATTCATGGATAGCCTTTAGGTCGCGTCCCAAAAGATAGACGAAGGGATTGAACCATTGAACGGCCTTCACAACTTCCAAGAGAAGCAGGTCGTAAGTGTGTCCCAAACGGATGTGAGCCTGTTCGTGAGCAAAAATGGGCCGACGAAGATGCTCGTAATCCGAAGCGCTTATTATTATAAAATGAAGGAAACTGAAGGGAGCAAAGTCGCCTCCGCGAATGATAACCGTGTTACCGAACTCGTCTTTCATTCGCACACCGCTCCTTATCTCCTCCCATAAGCGGAAGAGTTGCAGGATGAAGATAGTGACAGAAGCAAGTAAGCCAAAGAAGTAGAAGCACTTAACGACTTGCATTATATCAATTCGGAACGACGGAACCTGCGTCGCCTCTTCTGTCTCTGGCAAGATTGGCTGAGAAGCTACAGTGCTGTGCTCGATGTTTTGAGTAGGCGAAGCAATTACTTCAATATGCGGAACGTCTACTTCCTCATAGCTAAGATAGCTGGGCTTCTTCAGACTTAAATGTATTGCAGGCAATATCATCGAAGCCACAAGCACACTGAGCAGCGCCATTCGGTTGAAACGATGGAACGTCTCCCGGCTCAGCAACAATGCAAAGCCTCCGTATAGAAGCGTCAGCAACAAGCATGATTTTATAAGGTACGCGAACATAGCCAACTATGAATTATGAATTAAAGAGAGTATCTCCCGCAAGTCTTCGTCCGAGAGTTCTTCGCTCTGAATCAGGAAGGAGCAGAAGCGTTTGGCCGAGTTTCCGAAGAGCGTATCCTTCACATCGTTCACAACATGAGCAATGTATTTCTCGCGCGAGAGCATGGGCGAATAGTAGAAAGTCCTCCCCGTCTCTTCCTTGCGGTGGTGCTCCACATAGCCCTTGGCCTCCAGGATTTTCAGGAAGGTTGCCACAGTCGTATATGCGGGCTTGGGGTCTGCATAGCCCATCACGATTTCACTCACGGTAAGGGCGTGTGACGCATCCCAAAGGACGTTCATCACTTCCATCTCGGCCTTGGTCAGCGGTTTCATAGTCTTGCTCTTTTCCATCTTTTTGCAACGTTTCTGCTGCAAAGGAACAGACTTTATGAAACACCCACAAGAGAAAAACAGAAAAAGGCAGCAAACGAAGCCACCTTTTAACATATTTATTTAGTTTTGGGCAGAAAATTATTAGTAGTTAACACAAAAGCAAGCCCCCATACAATAATTCCGCGAAAAGCATCAACCTCTCGCGGAATTATATAATGAGTGGGGGAACGGAGTTTCTCCGCTTAAAGTTGCGTCAGTTGGAAATTACGCCAGAGAACCTTGATGTCATTTCCGTCGTGAATCTGCAGCATCAAGCGTCCGGGAGTATTGCCGATGAGTTCGTCTTCCAAATCAGCCATAGGCACATCATTGAGCCAGGTCTGGACATGATTACCCTCTACGCGCAGGCGCAACGTATTCCATTCACCCTCCTTCAGAACTTCCTCCTTCTCGTCGGGAATCTGCTGGAGCCAGCCACGACCGTAAGACTCATAGATGCCACCAGTATCACTCCCCTTGGGAGCCACTTCACACTGCCACCCATGAACGGTGTTGAAGCCCTCGATGAAAGAGTGGAAGAAGAGACCACTATTGCCGTTGCTCTCCTGCTTGAACTCTAGGGTGAGATCGAAATCCTTGTAATACTTGCGTGTGCAGAGATAGCCGTACTGCTTGTTGTCGCCATTCTCGGTCACCAGATTTCCGTCCTCATCTACGCTCCACTTACCGTCGCCGAAGGGCTCCCAGCCTGTGAGGTCCTTTCCGTTGAAGAGGCTTTCGGTCTGACCGCCTTTATGAGGCAGAGGACGAATCTTGATATTCTTGAAGGATGCAGGATCGCCATGATCCTGGAGACAGATGACACCTTCGCTGGCCAGACCGTATTCGGGAGCATGAGCCCATTTGCCGCTGCCCTTCTTCTCGAACCAATCGTCGGTCCAGGCTTCGAACTCCAGAATCTTCTCACCATTAAGCCAGTGCTCTACGTGGCCATTGTCGAAGACAATCTTCGAAGTGTTCCACTCGCCCACAGGATTGACGTGCATCTTGGAGTAGTCGGGCAGGTGCATAGCATAGTCCACACCCAGTTTCTGCCATTCTTCGAGTTTCTCAGGAGCATTCACTTCCTCCCAACCCTCATTGTCAATGAGCTGATACTCAGGACCCGTCACATAGGGAACAGAGAAAGCGGGATTATCCACTACATGATAAATCATTCCACTATTACCGCCATGAGTCAGCTTCCAGTCCCATGTGAGTTCGAAGTCGGCAAACTTGCGCTTTGTAACGATGTAGCCGGAATCGTCTGCACCTTCACCACTGGCTTGGATGCAACCATCCACGGCCTTCCATCCGTTGGACAGGACAGTGTCGTTAAAATTACACCACTCGGAGAGATCCTGGCCGTTGAACAACAGAATCCAACCTTCTTTTTCTTCATTTTTTGTCAGCACATTGTCTTTGGATTGACAAGAACTGAAGATTCCACACATTACTGCTAAAAAAAGCAGCATCAGATTTGTTTTTTTCATTGTATAAATATTTTAGGTTTCGTTTGCTCGCCGCCTTACATTATTTATTTTAGGCACACAAAGATACAAATAAAAGTGAAAAAGGAGAAGTGAAACAACAAAAAAAAGTAGATTTGTTTGTATTGTATTTGGTTTTTTCCACACTTAATCGTAACTTTGCAATGGTTTTTTGATAAAAATGTTAAACTAAAACAAGAAAAACTATGAAAAAGTACATTGCTGAATGCATCGGTACCTTCGTACTGACATTCCTTGGTTGCGGTGCAGCCGTCAGTCTCGGTTGTGGAACTCCCGAAGGTGGAATTGCTGCCGTTGTTGGAACGGCTATTGCCTTTGGCCTCTCTGTAGTAGCTATGGCTTATACCATCGGCGGTATCTCCGGATGCCACATCAATCCCGCCATTACGCTGGGTTGCCTCGTTACATGCCGTATCAGCTTCAAGGACTTCATCGGTTACATCGTAGGTCAGGTTGTTGGTGCAATCATCGCCGGCACTGCTCTGTTTGCACTATACCCTGGAACAGGTCTTGGAGCCAATGGCATCGGAGCTGGCTGTAACGGTTGCTGGTGCACAGCCCTCATTGTTGAGGCTATACTCACCGCCCTCTTTGTTCTGGTAGTGCTGGGTGCAACGCACAAGACGAACGATGCAACTGGCAAATTCGCAGGTCTGGCTATCGGTCTGTCGCTGATTCTCATCCATCTTGTAGGCATCTATTTCACTGGTACAAGTGTCAACCCCGCACGTTCCATCGGTCCCGCTCTGTTTGTTGGTGGTGAAGCACTTGCCAACCTCTGGATCTTCATCGTAGGTCCCTTTGCAGGTGCCCTCGTCGCAGCTATCCTGTGGAAACTTGTTGAGCCGAAGGAATAATAACCTTTTTATTTCAGATATCGCACGACCGCGTTGGCAACCCCATCGCGGTCGTTGCTTTCTGTGATGAAGTTTGCAGCTTCCTTGACCTGCTTCTTTGCATTACGAGTGGCGCAGGAAACACCTGCCAGACGCATCATGCCGAGGTCGTTGTAGCCATCTCCACAGCAGAGCAACTCGCCTGTCTTGCCCCCCACTTTATCCAAAAGTTCTCTGAGTGCTTCCGCTTTATCGATGCCATTTGGCATTATTTCGAGGAGAAAACTCTCACTACGACAAACACTAAGGCTCTCCGCGAATTGTTTCTGAATTCTCCGTTCCAAATGCCAGAGCCTTCGCGGTGCTCCCGTAATAAGGCATTTGTGCTGGGGTTCGGTGATAGCTTTTACAAAGTCCCCAGTTTTAATAAGCGGCATCTTGTTAGCTCGCGAAATATACTTTGACCTCTCATCCGGCTCACCCTGAATGACGATATTATTGCCCTTGTAACCATGAATGTGGAAGTCGATTCCAACAGTCTCTACAATCTCAGGAATAAGGGAAAGGGGAATGGCCCGCTCCTTGATGGCTTTCGCTTCGGAACAATCCCAAACAAGACTCCCGTTAAAAGCAATAATGTACCCTCCGTATTGCTGCAACCCAAGCTGTGCGGCATAAGGAAGGATGCTATATAGCGGACGTCCGCTGGAAAGGATAATGGTAAGCCCGCGCCTTTGTGCCTCTATAAGCACCTGCTGAGAGTAAGGCGAAATGGTCTTGGCGGTAGTGAGCAGAGTGCCGTCGAGGTCAGTAGCGAGGAAACGCAACACCACTATAATTAACGATTTGACGATTTATTATATAACCTAATCTTTCTCGCTCAATTTAAGAATGAGCGTCGTAGCTCCGATAGTGATGATGGAGCCGTCGTGAAGTCGGATGCGGTCCTGGTCACGTAGAATATCGTTCATATAGAAGGTTCCTGTCCCAGAAGGTGCATCGCGAAGGATGTACTGCAGCTGCCCGTCCTTGTCACGTTGAACGCGAATGATGCAATGACGTGTATCAACGCTGGGGTCAACAGTCTCGATAGGCTTGTTGATGTTGGTGCCGTGCACAAAACGTCCGAAGGCATTGTCGCCCATCTCAAGTGGAATCTCCTGCCTGTAGTGAAAGGCGTTCTCAACAACGATGACCGCCCCCACCCAAGCTTCCCTCGGGGAGGCTTCTGGTTCGTTCTCTCCCCCTTGGGGAAGTTTGGGGGAGGCTGGAGCTGGAATCTGTATTGCAAACTGCTTCTTACATTCGCTGCATACGAAGACGAGACGCTGGCCAGGTTGGTAGCGCGTCTCGTCGAAGAATGTATAGCTGTTGCACTTGGGGCAACGAACCTTTTTCATGTACTATTTAACTATTTAGTCAGGAGAATCAATCGATAGGCTTTATCTCGTCCTTAACATTGCACGGCCAAGCGTGAGAGACTTCTTTGTTGACTGCCTTCATTCGACGAATCTCTGCATAGGCATCATCTTGCGTCTCGAAACCTGGGATGATGACGCGTACCATACCTCCAAACTCGCAAGCCTGGGCATTGAAGCCCTGTTCCTGAAGCTTGCCGGCGAAACTCTTGGCACTGTTCTTGCTGATGGCACTTGCCAAAACGATGACATAGGGAGACCTCCCATTCCCCTTTATGGGGTGGATTTCATCTCTGGAAGATTCTTCGCTCTGCTTAGGCTGTGCAACAGGTTGTGCCTCGGGAACCTTTTCTGGCTTAGCCTTTACCACAACTTGAGTCTTGACCTGCTTCGGTTCAGACTTTGTTGCCGAGGAAAGCAATTTCGGCTTCATGAGGAACTCCGTTTCGGCCTTTTGATTCTCACCCATATCGATGGGCTTGCCGAAAGGCGACGTGAATGCAAAGAAAAGCAATACGGAAGCTGCAACCGTACTTACGTAATTGAAGACGCGGCGATTGATGCGGATAACAATGGTGTCCTGATCGGCCACAATGGAGGTCAGCCTCGTCTTGCGACCAGCATTCTTCTTGTCTCTGTGCTGACGTACATCGTTGCTCAACTTGGCAAAAGGAATGGCATCAAGCCCATAGTATGCAGGTGAAGCAATGCCCGACTGCAAAGGGATGAAGCAGATTTGCCCGTTCTTTGCATCACGAAGCATGTAGCCCATGCTGCCTACAGAAACGGAATTCTCTTCGGAAAGCGTCTGCTGCAGCTCGTCCACATACTCCGCACACATGATGCGTGCTTCGCTACGCGTGAGGTGATGAATCTTGGAAAGCGACCAAACGAAATCCTCGCCGGCTTCCTGCTCGTTCCATTGAAAGGAAACGGTGCGATAAGGCGGCAGGAAGATGCCCTCCTCATCGACACGTTTGCTGCTCATATCCCTGACAATGAAGGTTCCAAGCTGAGGAACACTCACCTTGTCATGACTGAGAAGCATGTACTCTATATGTGTTGAAAGTTCTATCATGCCTGCAAAGGTACAAAGAAAGCATGAACCTTCCAAATTTTTCGGGAAGAAGTTATCAACAATTTTCAACCAAAACTTTAGTCATTTTCTTCCTTAGAAGTCTTAATCTGCTCTGCCACTTCGGGTTTAATCTTGTATCGTTTATTTAATCCTTTAACGATGTCATTTGTGATGTTATATTTGGGATTGGCGATAAGGAGGTTGTCACCAGCCTTAACCATCACATAATCGTACTTCTTCGTCTTGTTGTAGCGCTTCAGGAAAGACTGAATGCTGTCGCGAGCTTCATCGTTGATGCGAGCCTGCTCCATAGCGAACTCACTCTGCAAGCGGTCGGCCAGTTCTGCCAGGTCGTTCTGCTCCTTCTGGATGGAAGCCTGTGCACGCTCCACCTCGTCGCGGGTAGTGAATTCGTTGTTATCGTACTTCTTCTGTACTGCAGCTGCGTGGTTCTCAAGGGCACGCTGTTTCTGGGCCAACGTCTTCTGGATGTTGTTACCTTTGCGTGTGAGTACCTCGCTGTAGTCCTTATAGAGCTGGTACTGGCTCATCAATGTGTCGAGCTCCACAAAGGCAATTTTCATTTCGGTGGTCTGCTCTGTCTGAGCATCTTCGGTTGTCACTTCCTCTTCGCCCTTAGCGCCACAGGCACCAAACAGCATTGTTGCAGCAGCAAAAGCCGCCATTGTCAGATAATTTTTCATAGTCATTTATTATACTTTATATTTATTAGCGGTGCAAAGGTACGGATAAAATACCATACAACAAGCAAAAGGAGTCTTAATTTTAGTGAATATTCTGCACAAAAGTGATACTTAATCTTAAAAAGCTTGCTTATTTGTCACGAATCTGACAATCATAAGCCTACTAAACCCTCGAGATTTTTGTTTTTCTTCATTTTTTTCATACCTTTGCACCGTCCTTGACTATATAAATTTTTCTAATACACTTTATATGTCTTTGTTAGTCGTCTTTAAGTTATTGGGCTCTTTGGCATTGCTCATGTTCGGTATGAAAACCATGAGTGAGGCCCTGCAGAAAATGGCCGGTCCCCAATTGCGTCACGTGCTTGGTGCAATGACTACAAACCGGTTTACGGGTGTCCTCACGGGTATGCTTGTCACAGCTTCCGTACAATCCTCCACGGCTACCACCGTAATGACGGTCTCGTTCGTCAATGCTGGTTTGTTGACGCTGGCACAGGCCATATCGGTTATCATGGGTGCCAATATCGGTACAACGCTTACGGCGTGGATTATGTCGGCAGGTATGTCATTTGACATCACAAACGCCGTCTATCCTGCGTTTTTGGTGGGCATCATCCTAATATACCTGAAAAGATACCGCTACATAGGCGATTTCCTCTTCGGTCTGTCGTTCCTACTTTTAGGTTTAGGCACCTTGCGCATTACGGGCATGGAAATGCATCTTGGTGAGAATCAGACAGTACTGGATTTCTTCACATCCTTCAACCCCAGATCCTTCTCCACCACGCTGATATTCCTGCTGTTGGGTGGTGTGCTGACATTCTGCGTACAATCCTCGGCAGCTGTGATGGCTATCACAATGATTCTGTGCTCCAGTGGTGCCCTCCCTATTTATCAAGGCATAGCATTGGTGATGGGCGAGAACATCGGCACAACCATAACCTCTAACATCGTGGCTCTCAACGCCAATACACAGGCCCGTCGTGCTGCCCTCTCTCACATGTTCTTCAACTTCTTCGGCGTGTTCTGGATTCTGTTCGCGTTCCGTCCGTTCGTTGATAGTGTCTGCGGATTCGTGGGCTACGACGTGGAGATGACAAAGGAATCGGCTGGCATTGCGGCATCCCTAGCCAATGCCGGCAAACTGAACTTCGTACTGGCAGCGTTCCACACATGTTTCAATGTGGCAAACACATTTATCCTCATCTGGTTTATCCCCTACATAGAGAAACTGGTATGCTTGTTGATTAAGCCCAAGAAGGTGGATGAGGAGGAAGATTTCCGCCTGCATTTCATCACCTCGGGCATCATGAAGACTCCCGAGCTCTCCGTGCTGGAAGCTCAGAAAGAGATACAGGCATTCTCCTGTCGTATGCAACGTATGTTTACAATGGTACACGAATTACTGATACTTTCCTCCACCTCAACAGGCAAGAAAAAGAGCGACCAAGAAACGGAGTTCAATAAGTTGTTTTCGCGTATTGAGAAATACGAGAATATCTCTGATAACTTGGAGTTGGAGATTGCCAATTACCTGGATCAAGTAAGCGATGCCCACCTCTCTGACGACACAAAGGCTAAAATACGAGCTATGTTGCGTGAGATTTCTGAATTGGAGAGTATCGGTGATAGCTGCTATAACATGGCACGCACTATCAGCCGCAAGTATCAGGGTAAGGAAGAGCACTTCACCGAGGGACAATACAAACATCTGCATGAGATGATGAACCTCACCGACCAATCCCTAACGCAGATGAACCAACTACTCAGCGGACGAAAGGACTATTTCGATGTACACCGCTGCTACAACATTGAGAAAGAGATAAACAACTACCGCGACCAGTTGAAATCCCAGAACATCCTGGACATCAACAACCACGCATACACTTATGCTGTTGGAACCATTTATATGGATCTCATTAACGCTTGCGAGAAGTTAGGCGACTATGTAGTCAATGTAGTAGAGGCCCGTACGGGCACCAAGATGCGTTGAGTTAGAGCACTGTGATATAAAATCTAACCAAACGGAGTCTTGGGCTGAAAGCTTTCTTCCCCTTCATCAGAAGGCGTTTTTGTGAACCCTAGGGTTTGCAAATTCCACCCCTAATCGTCAGGAATAGTATCCTATTTCCTTAGGAATATATTCTTGTTGTCATAGGATAATATTCCTAAGGGGGAAGGATAGTATCGTTTCGGTATTGGGGTGACTGCCCGAAACTGATTATTATTTTGTCTAAGTACGTTGGTAACTTCGACCACAGGTCAACGTCAAGATATATAATTCAATATAATCTTCTCCGGGCAGATATATTTAAGAACGCTTCTCCCCCATCGCCATGCTCTTCGCACAATGGATACCGCGTTCACGCATAGCTTTGCTTTCACCTATATGGGTGGCTCCGAACCGGCTGCCAGGCTTCAGAATCATCTTTATACATAAAAAGAGTACAGATAAAGCAACTATTCCAAGTGTAAGTAATGCTAATTTCAACATCTATTGCCAACTTTGACTTTGTAGAAGTTACTTTCGCTCGGAAAAGATAAGAAAATTCCGTTTCCTTATTGCTTTTTCTCTCACTTATTCGTAACTTTGCCTGCAAAGATACAATAATAATTGATAATTAAGAGTTAATAATATAGATAAATATATAAATTCATAGAAAAATGAGTAATCTACAGCCTGCAAGTGTTTTTAAGTGCTTCGCACAAGTGAACCAAATACCTCGTCCCTCGAAGCACGAGGAAAAAATGATTGACTTTCTGCTTGACTTCGGCAGGAAGCTGAATCTCGAAACCAAGCGCGACGAGGTGGGCAATGTCATCATCCGTAAACCTGCCACCCCTGGTATGGAGGACCGCCAGACCATCGTGCTGCAAAGCCACATGGACATGGTGTGCGAGAAGAACAGAGACCTTGACTTTGACTTTACGAAAGACGCTATTCAGACCTACATCGATGGCGAATGGATGAAGGCCAAAGGTACGACGCTTGGTGCCGATGATGGTATTGGCGTTGCTATGGAAATGGCTTTACTGGAATCTACTGACATTGTTCATGGTCCTTTGGAATGTGTCTTCACCCGCGATGAGGAGACAGGTTTAACTGGTGCTGAAGGTATGCAGTCCGACTTCATGAAAGGCCGTCTGCTGGTCAACCTTGACAGCGAGGACGAAGGAGAGATTTTTGTTTCCTGTGCCGGAGGTTGCCGCACATTTGCACAGTTCGACTATATCGAAGAGGCCCTGCCTGCCGGCTTTTTCACCTTCTCGCTCAGCATCAAAGGTCTAACTGGCGGACATAGCGGAGATGACATTAACAAGAAGCGCGCCAATGCAAATAAACTTCTGGCACGTTTCCTCTACCTAAGTCAGCAAAAATACGACCTACGCCTGATTGACATTCAGGCAGGAGGCTTGCATAACGCTATCCCTCGCGAAGCATGGTGTCTCTGTGCCGTTCCTGCAAAGGACAAGGAGAGCATTACAGTCGATTGGAATCTCTATCAAGCCAATGTTGAAGAGGAATACAGCGTCACGGAAAAGACGATGCTTTTCTCTCTTGAAAGCGAGAAACAGGCTTCGACAGCCATCAACATAGATTGTAGCCAAAAGCTCATCAAGGCATTGCAGGCTGTTGATAATGGTGTCTTTGCCATTTGCCAAGACCTCGATTTGGTTGAGACGAGCAGCAATCTGGCCAGCATACACAAGAATCCTGAGACAAAGACCATTGACGTGAACAGCAGCCAGCGCAGCAGCATTTACAGCGCCCGTGTAAACATGGCCAACACCTTTGCTGCGGTCTTCGAACTGGCAGGAGCAAAGGTGGATATCGGTGAAGGTTATCCCGGCTGGAAGATGAATCCAAACAGCGAAATCCTTCGCATCGCCGTAGAGCAGTACAAGCGGCTCTTCGGTAAGGAGCCAATCGTACGCGGCATTCATGCAGGCCTCGAGTGCGGACTCTTCAGCGAGAAGTTCCCGGGAATGGACATGATAAGTATGGGCCCGACGCTGCGTGGTGTACACAGTCCTGACGAAAAGCTGCTCATCCCCACCGTCCAGATGGTATGGGACCACTTGCTTGCCATACTTGAAAACGCTCCAAAAGTTCTGTAACGTAATAACGAAATTAGATGAAATTAAAGCACCTGTTACTGCCCCTGCTAGCATTATTAGCTGTGGCCTGCTCCGATTACGAAAGCTTTTCGGACAATCAAGGCTTCCGGCTTGCATTCTCGGCAGATACCATTGTCTTTGATACACTGGTCAGCACCATTCCCAGCAGCACCAAAACGCTCTATGTTTACAATAATAATGGTGACGGTATGCGCATCAGCACAATAAAGTTGGAGGGCGGCGCCGATAGTCATTTCCGCGTGAATGTGGATGGGCGTTACCTGGCAGATGGTACATGGAACGACTTCGAGGTACTAAAGCATGACAGCCTTGTGGTTCGCATCGAAATGACACCTCCGGAAGCGGGCAGTAACGAGCCGCTCTATTTCTCTGACAAGCTACACTTCCTCCTAGAAAACGGAGCAACACAGACAGTTGTCCTTACGGGCGGTTCTATCGATGCCTACATCCAAAAAGGAGGTCTGATTATAGAGAAGGATACAACACTCCTGACCGACAAGCCATACGTCATCTATGACTCGCTCGTCGTGAATCCCAATGCAGTACTCACGCTCACAGAAGGTACGACGCTGATGTTCCATGATAAAGCAGCATTGCATGTTTACGGAAAACTTTTGGTTCAAGGAAACATAGAGAAGCCCGTCGTATTGCGTGGTGATCGTTTGGACCACATGTTCGATTACCTTCGCTACGACAACACACCGAGCCGTTGGGAAGGTATCATCATTCATCGCGGCAGTCTTGGTAGCAAACTGTTCCAATGTGATTTGCATAGTTCACGCTTCGGCATCATCTGCGAAGACACAGAACAAGTGACTCCCGATGTCACGAAACCTTCCGTCACATTGGATTGCTGTATCCTGCATAACATCGGCGGAGATGGTTTGCAATTCAACAATTGCGTCAGTAGCGTCACGAACACCCAGATAAGCAACACACTCGGACATATCGTCAGCATCAATGGCGGCTCACATACTTTCGTCTACTGCACACTAGCTCAGTTCTATCCATTCACCGCCAACCGAGGTGACGGTTTACATCTCGCTAGTTCAGCAGATAACAGCGAGTACGGCCTGCTCCGTAAGGCACACTTCATCAACTGTGTTGTAACCGGCTACGGCCAGGATGTCATTATGGGCGAGAATGTTCCCCAAGACGCTTTGGTCTACCTCTTCTATCATTGTTTCCTCAACACACCACCTGTGGATGACTTAGAGCATTTCGTGGACTGTATCTTCGACCAGGACAAGAAGAAAAACGAGGAAGAAAAACTAGTCCGTGAAGACAATTTCGTACTGTTTGATACAGAGAACCTTATCTATGACTTTACGCCAAAAGCAGAGAGCCTCATCCGCTCGCTTGCTGACCCTGAATACGAAGGAGTTCCCACATTCGACAGGAAGGGAGTGAGCCGCCTCGTTGACGAAGGAGCTGATGCTGGCTGTTATGAATATGTTGCACCTCCTGATGATGAGGAGGACACACCATGAAAGGTTTACTCATAGTGGTGGGCAAGACCACAGACAAGCGCTTCGAAGCCATCACCCAGGAATATATGGAGCGCATCAACCACTACATTCCTTTCTCCGTTGAGGTCGTTCAGGAACTTAAGAATACCAAGGGACTCAGCCAAAACGAGCAAAAGGAACGCGAAGGAGAACTCATCCTGCGCAGCCTACAGTCAGGCGACTATGTCGTGCTCCTTGACGAACACGGAAGCGAACGAAGCAGCACGGATTTCGCAGCATGGATGCAGAAAAAGATGTCAGCTGGTCCCAAACGGCTCGTCTTCATCGTAGGAGGTCCCTACGGCTTTTCCCAAAGTGTTCACCAGCGGGGAAATGAAGAGGTCAGCCTCAGCCGTATGACACTCTCCCACCAAATGGTACGTATGTTCTTTGTGGAGCAAATCTACCGCGCAATGACCATCCTAAATGGCGAACCATACCACCATGAGTAGAAGACCCCTCCCGTAATGGAGAGGAGAGTTTAAAGGATTTAAGAAGTTTAAGAGGTTTAAGGGTAAATGATTAAATAGTAAATCTCAAATAGTAAATAAAAAGATGTTAACCGTAGATGAACTTAACGACAGGCTTATAGACTTGTCCTTTGCCGAAGATATCGGTGACGGAGACCACACAACTCTTTGTTGCATCCCTGAAACAGAAATGGGCGAGAGCAAACTCCTCATCAAGGAAGAAGGTATTTTCGCCGGGGTGGAGATTGCTAAGAAAGTGTTCCACCGATTCGACCCCACCATGCAGGTCGAGGTGTACATCAAGGACGGCTCACACGTCAAGCCGGGCGACATTGTGATGAGTGTCAAGGGTAAGGTGCGGAGTCTTCTCCAGACTGAACGCCTAATGCTCAACATCCTGCAACGCATGAGTGGCATCGCCACAATGACGCATAAATATCAGCAGGCTCTCATCGATGCCGGCACCAAGACGCGTGTTCTCGATACCCGCAAGACGACACCAGGTATGCGTATGCTGGAGAAAGAAGCCGTAAAGATTGGCGGCGGCATGAATCACCGCATCGGCCTCTTCGACATGATACTGCTCAAGGACAACCATATCGACTTCTGCGGAGGTGTTCACAACGCTATTTCTCGTGCGAAGCAGTACTTGAAAGAACATAACAAAGACCTGAAGATAGAATGTGAAGTGCGCAATTGGAAGGAACTTGACGAAGCTTTGGCTGAAGGTTGCGACCGCATCATGTTCGACAACTTCACACCCGAAGACACGAAGAAGGCTGTGGAGATTGTTGGCGGTCGTTGCGAGACAGAATCCAGCGGTAGCATCACTCTCGAAACGATGATTCCCTATGCCAAAGCTGGGGTTGACTTCATCTCCTTCGGTGCCCTCACCCATAGTGTCAAGGGTCTCGACATGAGCTTCAAAGCTGCAGGAAGTGACAAGTTAATAATTAAATAGCCTACCCTATCTCTTTATGGGAAGCACTCACTACAAATCATATTAAAATGAAAAGAATAATAATACTCTTGGTAATAGGTGTTCTCTTACCTCTTACATCATACATCTTACCTCTTCACGCCTGTACCAATCTGGTTGTGGGCAAGAAAGCATCGAAGGACGGGAGTGTCATCATCTCCTACAGCCAAGACGACTATGGTTCATTTGAACCGCTGCGTGTTATTCCTGCTGCCGACCACCCTGCTGGCACTATGCATCCCCTCTATCATTATGAGTCGGGCAATTACCTGGGCGAGATTCCCGAAGTGCTCCATACTTACGGCATTGTGGGACTGATGAATGAGTTCCAGCTGGCAATTCACGAAACGACCTACGGTGGTCGGGAAGAGTTGACGGACACCATCAGCGGACTTATTGACTATGGTTCGCTCATGGTTCTCGCTCTTCAACGTGCTAAGACCGCCCGCGAGGCCATTAAGGTAATGACGGAACTGACCGAAAAATATGGCTACGAGAGCGAGGGAGAGAGTTTCACTATAGCCGACCCCAACGAGGTCTGGATTATGGACATGATAGGCAAAGGACCTGGTCGCAAGGGAACAGTTTGGGTTGCTGTACGTATCCCTGACGACTGTATCAGCGGTCACGCTAACCAAAGCCGCATCCATCAGTTCCCCTTAAAAGATAAAAATAACTGCCTCTATGCAAAGGATGTTATCAGCTTTGCACGTGAGAAAGGATATTTCAGCGGGAAGGATGCGGACTTCTCTTTTGCCGATGCCTACGCTCCTGCTGACTTCGGTGCTCTTCGCTACTGTGAGGCGCGTATTTGGAGCTACTTCAACAAATGGGCAGCAGAGGATATGTCACCCTATCTCTCCTACGCGATGGGTGATACGAAAGGTCAGGTTCTCCCTCTTTATGTGAAGCCGAAGGCTCCACTTTCTGTTCAGGATGTCAAGGACATAATGCGCGATCACTATGAAGGCACTCCGATGGCATTGACTGAAGATATCGGTATGGGACCATGGGAAATGCCCTACCGCCCCACCCCGCTGAGTTTTGAGGTAGATGGGAAGAAGTACTTCAACGAACGCCCCATCAGTACCCAGCAGTCGGCCTGTGTCTATGTCAGTCAGATGCGTTCTTGGCTTCCCAATTATATCGGAGGCGTTACCTGGTTTGCCAACGACGACGCCAATATGGTGGTTTTCACTCCCGTCTATTGCAATATGACTCAGGCACCTGAATGCTACGACAAGAGTACTGCCGACGCCTTCCATTTCTCCACTCGCTCTGCTTATTGGGTGGAAAACTGGGTCAGCAATATGGTCTATCTGCGATACAATCTTCTCTTCCCTGAACTACAGAAGGTCCGCGACCGTCTTGAGGCCGACTATAACTCATTACAAGCAGATGTAGAGAGCAAAGCAGCAGCTATGAGTCAGGAAGAGGCTATCAAATACCTTTCAGCTTACAGTCACCGTACAGCCAGCGCTATGATGGATGAGTGGAACCAACTGGCGCAGCTCATTATCGTGAAGTACAACGATATGGCTGTCAAGCGAATGGACGAGAACGGACAGTACGAGAAGACCCCAGGTGGTAATCCCCGTCCCGTACTCCGCCCGGGTTATCCTGAAAGCTACAAACGTCAGATTATCAACCAGACCGGCAACCATTATCAAGTGCCGAAATAAGGTTGACACCTCATAATAAGACCTTACTGTCCTTTACTTCTGGATGTGGAGAGGACAGTTTCACAAAAAGACGACTGAGAATTAATCCCAGTCGTCAATTTTTGAGAGCAGGTCTTCATGTACCGTTGAATTGTAGTCGCTCCAATAGTCGAAGAAATCCTGAGATTGAGGTACCAGTTCGTTCTGCCCCTCCCGGAAGATACGTTCCCTTTCCTTTCGCTCAATGGCCTCATCGCGCTCCTTTATCCATTCTTCGCGCAATTCCTCCCAGTTGAACTCATACTTCTCGTAGCGGAAGTCGTTATACCAGCCCTCTCCGGCACGGAACTCCCAACTGTCACGACCATGAGCATCAGACAATCCAACGCTACGCTCCACATTATCGATGCGGCGGCCAATGATTTCACAGATACCTTCCGAGATAACATCCTGCAGTCTGACATACTTCGTGTTGAACCATACATCAATCCAGTCGTCGTAGTCTTTGTCGTGAATCTGTTTCAACGTAAACTTCCAGATTCTCAGAGCCCACAGAGGGTGATGTGCCTCAGCACAGAGGTCGCCGAGCAATATCCCACGATGGGCTTTGTAAGCACAGGTCGAAGCACAGCGAATGGAATGTATTCCATGATTCACAATATCCTTCAATATTTTGACATCTAGGAACATCACACCCTTTTCAGGAGAACAGGAGCACACACAGCAATGATAAAATCGCTTTCTCATAACTACATGATTAAGTGTAACAATAAATAAAAGGACACACTAAACACCCCTCTCACGAAGGGTGTCATCCGGATTATACAAATCCTATTTGTTACACTTTCACACGAGCGATTTTATCTATCCAAACATGTCGTTTTTCAAATTGCGGCTGCAAATGTAGAATATTTTCTTCTGTCCCACAAATTATTCTACCTCTTTTTTCTTGACTCGAGTTTTTTTCTTTCCCCATATTAAGTTATTCAGATGTTAATGACCCTATATTTTCTGAAAAATTAATTCCAAACACACAATAGTTCAGGAAAAAGTAGTAACTTTGGAGCGGTTACGCGAAGATACTAAAGCAAAGTCTTTTAAATAGGATTAAATTATGGGGGAAAATTCTCATACACTCATATACAAGATAAAA
>JAGCNQ010000010.1 GCA_017645845.1 Bacteroidaceae bacterium | reverse complement strand
GCCAAGGCCTTCTTGAGCACATTCTTTCTCTTGATAATGCCTCTGACAAACACTATCAACGCGATGATGAAAGCCAGCAAAGCAAGTGTGGCAATGCCGAAACCAATTCCATATTGGCGTTCGCCCCAGGATTTCATTCGGATAACGGACATGCCATAGCTAGTGCCTTGACCTGACATGAAACCATAACCTGCCACCTTTGTGTAATCCTTTACTTCAGGCACTTCCTCGATAATCTTCTGTGCCTTGTTCATTACGTCATAAGTTGTGGCGACATTGCTGCCGGGAACGGCACTAACGTTCATCATGCAGACGCCTTGATCTTCGCTTGGAACAAGACCGCCAGGCAGGTGACTTGCAAAGAACAACACGCCAACAATGGCAACCGCCAAAGCTCCGAAGCTGACATAATACCTCAACTTGCGCGAAACCATGCGACGCAGAACGTTAGCATACTTCTCCATCATGGCAGTATAGGTTGCTTCATATGCAAGGCGAGTGCGGTAGTTGATGGCTCCGAAGAAGCCTTTGCGACGCTCTTCGCTTGCAGGTTTCATCATCATGGCACAAAGAGCGGGGCAGAGCACAAGGGCACTCACGCAAGAGAGACCTACTGCTGTTGCCAACGTGACACCGAATTGTGTGTAGAAGATGCCTGCTGTTCCACCTGTAAAGCTGACAGGAATGAAGACAGCCATGAAGACAAAGGTACAGGAAATGACGGCCATCGTCACATCACTCATCGCGTCCTTTGTCGCTTCATAAGGACTTGTATAGCCTGCGTCAAACTTTGCCTGAACAGCTTCTACTACCACGATGGCATCATCCACCACCGTACCGATAGCAAGCACCAGGGCAAAGAGCGTCAATAGGTTAAGCGTGAAACCTGCCAAGGCAAGGCAAGCGAACGTTCCCACCAAGGATACTATAATAGATATGGAAGGAATGAGGGTTGCTTTGAAGTCTTGCAGGAAGAAGTAAACCACGAATATCACCAAGAAGATGGCAATCAAAAGTGTCTCTTCTACGTTAGCGATAGAGGCCAAAAGGAAGTCGTTGCTTGACATCATCGTCACGAACTTCATGCCCTTAGGCAGGTCTTTGCTCAACTCTTCCAGCTTTTGGGAAACGCGGTCGTTCGTCTCCTTAGCATTGGCACCTGCCAACTGGAAGCAGAGGAACGTGACACCAGGATGGCCATTCGCTTCTCCGTGGAAGGAATAGCTGACTGCACCAAGCTCAACAGTTGCAATGTCCTTCAGCCGCAGCACCGTGCCATCATCGTTTGCCCGAATGACGATATCCTCGAACTCATATATTTCCTTCAAACGGCCCTTGTATTTCAGGGTGTATTGATAGTAATTGTCGATGCCGTCGCCATGCGTGCCGTTTACAGGCTTCTCGCCTAACTGTCCGGCAGGTGACTCCAGATTCTGCTCCGCCAGAGCATTAGTAATATCGCTGGGAACTACGTCGTATTGGGCCATCAGTTCTGGCTTCATCCAGATACGCAAAGAATATGTACCTCCAAGCAAGGTGACATCGCCCACGCCCTCTACACGCTTAATCTGAGGAATGACGTTGATGTCCAGATAGTTCGAGATGAAGTCTTCGTCGAACTTCCCGTCTTCGCTGTAAAGTGCGTCAATCTGCAGGAAAGATGTCTGCCTCTTAATCGTCGAGACACCTACTCGTGTTACCTCTTGAGGCAGCAAGCCTTGCACTCGGCTAACGCGGTTCTGCACGTTCACAGCAGCCATATCGGGATCTGTCCCTTGTTTGAAGACAACATTTATGGTTGCAGAACCGGCATTAGTAGCAGTACTGCTCATGTAAAGCATGTTCTCCACACCGTTGATACCTTCTTCCAAAGGCTGGATGACGGCTTTCATCACGGCATCTGCACTTGCTCCTTGATAGGTGGTATAAACGCTAACCGTAGGCGGAGCAATGTCCGGATACTGCTCCAGAGGCAGGGTAGAGAACGATATAAAGCCGACCAGAAGAATCATAATGGCAATCGAAATCGCCATTACGGGTCGCTTAATGAATATATTACCTTTCATAACTTTAATCTTTAACCTCTAATCCCTAATCCTTATTGGGTTTTATGTTCTGGCCGTCTCTCAGCATGCCTGCTCCTTCAGACACAATCACATCGCCTACTTTCAGACCTTCTTTAATCACGTACTCTTTGCCGTTGGAAAGGGGCTCGGTGGTGACAAGTTGCTCATGTGCAATGTTGTCCTTGTCAACAAGATAAACTTTGAACTTGTCCTGTACCTGCACGGTAGCTGTTGCGGGGATGACTATTTTATCCTTATACGTTGTAGGGATGACAACATTTCCTGTGCTACCACTGTGCAGCAGCTTCTCGGGATTGTCAAAGACAGCGCGAATCTGCATGGTACCAGTGCTACGGTCAACCACACCGCTCACACTCTCCACCTTTCCGGGGTGTGGGTATTCGCTGCCGTCCACCAGCATCAGCTTTATTTCAGGCATAGCACCGATAACTGCTTCTGTGCTGCCGCTCTCGCGTGTCATATTCAGCATCTGTGATTCATTGATGGAGAAATAGACATACATTTGATTATTATCGCTGACGGTGGTAAGAGGCTGAGGGATGCTGGGACCAACTAAAGCACCCTGACGGTACGGAAGTGTTCCAACAACACCGTTTGAAGGGCTCTTTACTACGGTGTAACTGAGATTGTTTCGGGCATTGGTAACCTGCGCGTTAGCCTGTGCCACTTGTGCTTTGGCACTGAGCAGAGCATTGTATGCTGTCTGCAGTTCAACATCGCTGATGACCTGCTGGTCGAAGAGTTTCTTCTTGCTGTCATAGTTGAGTTGGGCTGTAGCAAGTGCAGCGGTTGCAGCTTTCTGCGCTGCCTCAGCGGTGTTCAGAGCAGCTTGATAGGGTACCTGGTCGATGATGAACAGAGTTTGTCCGGTACTGACCTTCTGTCCTTCGGTTACGCAGAGCTTCGTCAATGTACCGCTCACCTGAGGCATGATGTCTACGTCCTGCCGCCCACGTATGGTAGCGCTGTATTTGGTGGTCATAGTTACATCCTGGATGGTGACTTTCATTGTCTCAAAGTTAGCTGTCGGCATCTGCTGCTGTACTTTATTGCCGCCGCAGGAACTCAGTAAGGCTATTACTACTAATGACAATGTCGCGAAAAGAGTTGATTTTTTCATAGGTTATATTGTCTTTTTATTGTTCTCCTTTTTCAAATCGCGTGCAAAGATACGAAAAAATAATGAAACAGAGAGTCGCATGTAACCCAAATGGCATACAGGATTGTCCAAAATGTCTCTTTTTTGCGTAAATTTTAAGATTATTTAAGTTCAAAGGGTACCACCAGAGGCAGATTGAAGGATGTCATGGATGAGTAAGAAGTCTTCCTGACTGATGCCTTTTGAGGTAAGCAGCTCTTGTGATTCGTTAAAAATTGCCAGTGCTGCTTTTGCATCTTTTCCTGTTTCCATGCAGAAAGTATTGACAAACTGCTCATAGCAGTCCAAACTATTTTTCCAGTTGCCACGGAGCAGATGAATATGTCCCATACGAAGATAGCTAAGACAGTTTTTGCCCTCGGTCAACAGCATTTCTTTTTCCGTATATCGCTCAGAGATATCCAGTTTGCCCAATATAAATGCGGTATCGGCGATATATATAATAATGTTGACATCGTCTTCGGGAGTCTCATAGTCGAGCTCGAAAAAGAGTTGCAGGGCTTCTTCATTCCTGCCCATTTTCGTCATTGTCATGGGGATGAGGCGACGGTAACTCTTGTCTTCGGGAAAGAGTTCTGCGAGACGCTGTAAGTACTCCAGTTCTTCCTCGTAGCGGTGTTGTGCCACATAGCATTCAACCAGAAGCCTAAGGACATCAGCATTGTCCGGCTGCAGGATTTCTGCACTGCGCAGGCATCCTTGTGCCTCCATATAGCGCTTCATGTGTATCAGGATTTCTCCCTTAAGCTGCAATGTCTCAACCGTAGCCCCATCGCGATTGATAAGGTCATCTATAACGGTGAGCGCCTGTGCATCACGTTCTATTTCAAAGAGAAGGCGGCAGCAACGGAGGTAATCAGCCGAAGAGCACAGGGCTGCAAACTCAGGGAAGTCGAGCAGTGTCTGCTTCTCGCGGAAGGGATTAAAGAGTTGTGAACTGACGGGGGAGTGCAGAAAAAAACGATAAAGGTCCTGCATGATAAAACGGAACGTATATTCGGGGATGACAGCATTCTCGAAGTCGGGAATCTGCTGGTCGTCCAACTGGCGCACAACTTTGGAGAAATCCTCATCATTGCTGACGAGGTAGAGCGTGGCTAACTTATCGACATCGCAATCTAGGATGAGGTCAACCAAATTGGAAAGATGATGCTTCTCGCAGCCTTTATCGTCAATCATGACAGATTGAAAGAGCGGATGGTTCTTGTCGAAAGGAAGGAACCAGTGTGCAATGCGGTTCATGTATTTGCAATGATGCAACAGGACTGCCTTTGACAGGTTTGGGTCAAGTCCGCGCTGCAGACGGTTCTTCATATAGTGCTCCCTCATTTCCGCAAGAGCCCTGATACCATCCATGTTTATTGTCTTCTCGTCAACGAGGAGATTTTTGGAAAGCGCTCCCATCTCATCAAGTTCCTTTTTCATATCTATTTCGGAAGCCAACATGAGCAGCATTTCATATTGAACCTGAGCGATGACTGGACGTCCCTTACGGGAGCGCAGCCTGTCTGGAAGAGGCGACATCAGTTCCGCAAATTCTTTGTGCCGGAACCTGAACAAAAGAAGGTAGGTAACAGCAGAGATGCGCGTGCGATGACATTCCGAGTCGGCCAAGAGGCTAAGCAACTGTATTTTCTCGGCATCGTAGTATTCCCAGACGGAGAGGAAAAGTGCACCTGCGAGGTGCTGCTGCACTATGTCTTGCTGTCCCAAGAAAAAGTCATACCAAAGTGCTGTGTCTTGTGCCGTCCACAGGGGTGAAGTCCAGAGCAGGTCGAAGAGGTCGTCCTGATGAACCCCCTCTAACTCCCCTGTGAGGGGAGAGGACTTGTATGCCTCAAATATCCTCTCTTGAATTCCCTCTGAGACTCCATATATCTCGTACAAACGGCTCAGCGCCTTACCATAATGGTCGCTATTCAAAATGAGGCGTATGGCGCGGTTTGTCTGTTCCAGGAGTGCGATGCCCTGCTTCTGAATCTTTGTCTGAACTTCGCCGCGCTTCTGATCATCCCCTCCATGCCGTAGAAAGGAGAGCATGTGATGGTAGTTCTTCTCCAGACTCTCTGCTTCGGCACGGATGATGGTCTCTGTAGCACAATATGGCAAAAGGGTGCGCAGGGCGGCAATGCCGTCCAACGTGCGCCCCAGAGCAAAAGCCTGTAGTCCGTTCTGCGTAATGAGGCGGAGTGTCTTTGCGTCTATCATGTACGGTTTACGATGTACGCTATTTACGACTTGCTCTTTGTTTAAGCCATCTCTCGGCTTCTTCCATATCACTTTGACGAATCTCTATGGTTCGAGTGAGAGGTTGCAGTTCGAACGTATCGACCAATTCTGGTGGTAATTGGTATTCTTGCTTCAAGATGTCGCGCATAATAGCCGCTTCACTCTCGTCATTGCATCGATTAACGGCTACATCCAACAGATTAAGGAAGGCCCGTTTCTGTTGTTGTGTGGCAGAATTACGGGCAGCCCAGGCGTAGAGTCGATACTTTTTCTCATTCGATTGAAAAAGACGTTTGTGTCCCAGCATTGTCATCCATGTAGCGAAAGGCTCGCCCATCATAGCTGCATCTATGAGTCCCTGACGAAGCATCTCAGCACGTAGTCGCACATCGTTGATTTGTGGGCGGTAGATGTCGTCATAGCTGGTATGAGTACTATCGAGCAGACGGTCGCACCAGTAGTCTGTAGCGGAGAGGCGGCTGATGGCAATCATCTGCTCCTTCATCTGGTTGATATGCTTTACACGCTTCGCTTTGAGGGAAATAAGTGAAAGCGGTTCGTTGCATGAGGCAAGGGGCCTGAGGGCAACTTGCTTCGAAAGCCGGGCCAAACGAATGAGATCAGTGAAAGCAATGTCTGCATGTCCGCGCAGGATAGCTGTGTCGATGTCCATCTGTGCCTGATAGTGTAACAATTCCATCTCCAACCCTAAACTGTCGGCCAGTCCGCTTCGCTCAACATAAAAGAGTGGCATACAGTTCATCGTCGGCATGACTGCTACACGCAGGACAGTAGTGTCGAAACCCGTGCTGTCTGCATCAAACTGCGTGGCCTCCTGTCGCTCGGAGCAGGAGGCCAACATAGAAAGGATTAGGGAATAGAGAATAGAGAATAGGGATAAACGCAGACCTTTCATGTTATATCGAATCTACAATCCCTATTCCCAATTCCTTAATCTCTAATCCAACTAGCCCTTAATGGCTGCTACGCCGGGGAGCACTTTACCTTCGATAGCTTCGAGGAGAGCACCGCCACCAGTGCTGATGTAGCTAACCAGATCTTCAAGACCAAACTTGTGGACACAAGCCACACTGTCGCCACCGCCAATGAGGGAGAATGCACCTTCAGCAGTTGCTTTGGCTATAGCTTCGCCTACAGCACGTGAACCAGCACAGAAGTCATCACACTCGAAGCAGCCGGCAGGGCCATTCCACAGAATGGTCTTGGCACCTTCGATGGCCTTTGCGAACTTTGCCTGGCTCTTAGGGCCTACATCCAGACCGTCCCAACCTGCCTCGATGGCGTTGCTGGGGAAAGTCTTGACTTGGGCACCGGGCTTCACACTGAACGTACCGAAGTCATAACCTGTGCAACAAACACTATCCTCAGCTAGTACCAACTCAACGCCGTTCTTCTTAGCCATTTCTTCTACGCCAAGAGCCACATCAAGTTTGTCCAACTCCACGATGCTGTTGCCAATCTCACCGCCGTGAGCTTTCATGAAAGTATAGGTCATACCACCGCAGAGGATGAGCTTATCCACCTTGCCGAGCAAGTTCTCGATGATTCCAATCTTGGTGCTAACTTTGCTGCCGCCCATGATGGCAACGAAGGGACGCTTGATGTTGCTGAGCACATTGTCAACGGCCTTCACTTCCTTCTCCATCAAGAAACCGAGCATCTTATTGTCCGCATCAAAGTAGTCAGCAATTACCGCGGTAGAAGCGTGTTTGCGGTGTGCTGTACCAAAGGCATCCATTACGTAACAGTCAGCATAACTTGCCAGAGTCTTGGCGAACTCCTTTTGACTGGCCTTCATGGCCTTCTTAGCCTCTTCGTAAGCGGGATCGGTCTTCTCTATACCTACAGGCTTGCCTTCCTCTTCGGGATGGTAACGGAGATTCTCAAGCAGAAGTGCTTCACCCATCTTCAGGGCTGCAGCAGCTTCCTGAGCCTTAGCACAATCGGGAGCAAATGCAACGGGACAGCCGATAGCCTTCTCCACAGCACCACGAATCTGGCCGAGAGAAAGTTTGGGGTTCACCTTGCCTTTGGGCTTACCCATATGGCTCATGATGATGGCGGCACCACCATCGGCAATAATCTTCTTCAATGTGGGAAGGGCGCCACGGATACGGGTGTCGTCGGTAATCTCACCATTCTCATTCAAGGGCACGTTGAAGTCCACGCGCACGATTGCCTTTTTGCCGGCAAAATTGTAATCACTAATAGTCATCTTGATTTACGATTTAATTATTTACGTTTTTTATTTATTTTCGGGCGCAAAGAT
>JAGCNQ010000092.1 GCA_017645845.1 Bacteroidaceae bacterium | reverse complement strand
GCTCATCTGCTGTCCGTTTCTCTCATCCAGAAAGAGACTCGTGCTTACAGAGGCTTTCTGCTGTGCAAAGGTATCGCGCTCTGCAAGGTAGTTTCGCAGGCTGTCGCCGAACTCATCACCATAGGGTATGATGCGCTGTTTGTTGCGTTTGCCCGTTACCTTTAGCTGCATCTGATCCAAATCTACATCCTTGTCGGTAAGGCCCACGAGTTCGGAAAGTCGTATGCCTGTGGAGTAGAATGTGAGCAGAATCATGCGGTCTCGGAATCCTTCATAGTCCTCGGTGAAGAAATCTCCGTCAAAGAGCCTGTCCATTTCTGTCTCACGGACGTAGGCAGGCAACCTCTTCTCAACCTTGGGACCTGGTATGCTATGTACAGGGTCGCGGGTAACCAGATTGCGTCGCAAGAGGAACTTGTAGAAGGAGCGGAGTGAACTGAGACGGCGCCGGACGCTTGTTGCGGCATTGCCTTTGTCCATCATCTCCATTACCCACTGTCGTATGATATCGGCTGGCATTTCTGCCCAGCTGAGGTCGTTGTCTATTGCTTCATAGAACCGCTTGAACGCTTCCAGGTCGGCTTGATATTCTTCTGTCGTTTTGCGGGAATAATTTCGCTCATACTGAAGGTAATCTATGAAGTCTTTTATCCAATTCACGCACTTCGCTTACGTTTTCTTCTGCGAAGGTAGCATTTTTTTCTGACAATCCAAAGAGATGCGTCAAAAATTTAAGGACTTTTAATCTTCTACGCGGTGGAGCTTCTGTACATAGACAGCACGTTCCATAGCGAGGCGCTTCAGAACAGAGGGCTTGTCGAACTGCTGACGGGCACGGAGTTCCTTCACGATGCCAGTCTTTTCAAACTTACGCTTGAACTTCTTCAGAGCTTTCTCGATGTTCTCACCTTCTTTTACGGATACTACAATCATTGTTTTCTTTTGTTGTTTTTAATTAGTTAATTGGTGTATTGAGTCAAAATGCGGCGCAAAATTACACAAACTTTATGAATTGGCAAAGATTTTTAATAAAAATTTGCAAAATCTTGCGACTTATGACACCTACAAGGGGCTAATATGTAAAATAGTTCTTAAAGAAACGTAGCGTATCTCTGTAACTCTAGGAGTACACGTTCATTGTCGCTTGTCTCGGATTAGCTTTTTTTTGTCGCCAACGACATAGATCCCCCCTGGCAAATGGTCATTCCTCATTTTGCGTCCGCCGAGGTCATACATCACACTTGTGGAAGGCTTTAATCCATCAGATGCTGAATCACCAATTTCATTTATGTCCGTAAGGCTGTCATCTGTACCATTATATATATATACCGACGAAGCAGCGAGGGTAAGCGTCAACGGTGTGTCGATGTCGATAGGCACTTCGGTAGTGAGGCCGTTCAGAGTCTTCTGCTTGAAAGCATCGGTTAAAGTGATGCTGGTATGTATGTAGGAAGGTATCTCCAGAGCTTCACGCAAAGTAGTGGTATAGGTTTGTGCCGATGCCGAGGGATTACGAAGGGCGAGGGTCGCCCGTTCACCGTTCCAAGCCGCCCATCCATAGACGTTGGCCTTGCTGCCGTCCCAAGGATTACCGCCCACCCAATGTACATCGGGCAAAACGTCTTCTTGTGCCTTCTGCCAGCGGATACATTCTGCAAGGTCGGCCCACAACTTGCCGCCGTTGATACTATTCATCAGCGCGTAGTCGGCATATATCTCCACCATCCCGCTTCCGCAGGCAAAGGCACAACGCATCTCACGCACGATATCTGCATAGTTGCGGCTCATGTTTGCAACACCACCTCCATAGTTTGAGAGGATGAAGCCGTGAGTCATCAGTGTGTTGATGGGACAGAGGGGCGAGTTCTGCACAAAGTTCTGATAAACGAGGCGATCACGATAGGTAATCCATTGTTCGCGCGTGTTTCCCTGGTTTCCTACTGTCCCCCAGTCGTTCTCTTGCCGCCATACGGCATCAGTCACTTGGAACCAGAAGGGGGATGCCCAAGTACCAACGGTAGTGTTAAAGAATACATCGGGCTTCACTTCGCGCAGCTTCTTCTCGATATCGATGATACCCTCTGCGTTCTCTTCACCAGTAGCCCCGTTGTCAGGGCCTATGGCACTGAACTGTGCGCTGATACCGTCGAACTTAAAGAAGTTGAAGTGATAAGTATTGAGCATATAGCTGGTGCGGTCGAGGAAGACGTTGTAGTACGCAGGATTTGAAAGCTGCATTCCGCCTTGCGAACTCCAATAGCTGCGACGGTAGTTGCCACTCTGTCCGTAACCGCCCACGGGACCGAGCCAGGCTCCAATCTGCGAGTTCATGCTCCAGGCCTTATCACTGAGGTTTTGGAAACCATTTGGGAAATTCGGGTTGAACTCCCATGTACCATAAATGTCCCAGCCGTCGTCCCAGACAAAGGAGCCGATGCCTACACCATAGCGATCGAAGAGATGCCGCTTCCATTGGTCGAGGACCTCTACACATTGCGACTCGTTGAAGTTGGTAGTATAGTTCTGATCGTTGTTGCGGTCGATGTTCAGCTCGAACCAGGAGTTGTACATCGGGAAAGCACGCCAGGGCACAGCCCGTTCGCGTTCACTATAGCAAAGGAAGGAGCGACGTGCCTGTCCGGGAGCAATGAGTCCGACTACAGTTCCAACCTTCCAAGTCTTACCCTTCGCCAAAGTTGTTTGTCTGCTCCACTCGCCGATGATTTCTGTTTCGGTAGGCGCGGCTAGATGCAGATACTCTGTCTTGGTGTAGCTGAGGTTGATGTTGCCCGTCGAGGTATTGTCGCTGCCGTTGGGATTCAGCACGACATAATAATAAAGGTTATAAGTTCCGGCGGCAGGAATGGTAAAGCTATAAACGTTGTCTGACTTAGCTGTACCAGAGAAGCCCGGATGATAATCGGAAGCCGCAACATTGCCGTCGGCATCCACAAGCTCCACACCAGCAATGGTCAATCCGTGAGAGCCTGAAGCATACATGAACTGTGCCTCGAAGAGGCCGCCGCTTTGTGCAAAGCTGACTTGCTTCGACATCATCTTTATTTTCTCAGAAGCATAGCCAAGCTCAATGATGCGTGAAGGAACGGACGCTGGCGTACTCCACGACGAAGTGTTCCAGGCATCGGTCCTCGTACCACCGGCAACAAGCAACGCCGGCAACGAAGACTGCTCTCCGCTACTCTCTGGCAGGATATTGGCTTCTGTGTTGCCGTCAAAGACTAGTTCAGGAGCAATGACTTCGCAGCTCCAAGTGATGGTGCCTTTGCTGTCGAACGTGGCAGTGATGCCGTCCGTCACGGTGTCGCGGAAGTAGCGGACGAGGTAATAGCCACGATTGGGGACGTTGAGCGTATAGACATTGTTTGACTTCTGTATGCCCGTGTAACCCTTGTGATAGTCGCTTGCCACAACGTTGCCTTCGAGGTCAAGGATGTCAACACCCGCGATGTCGAGGCGATGCTTGCCGCTTGCGTATTGGAAGGTAACGGTCTGCCTACCGCTCTCCAAGATGCCGAGGTAGCCTTGCACGCCGCAGATGCCGCTGGCAGGCAAACCGAGGCTAAGGATGTCCTGCGGCGTCTCTGGGCCTGGCGTCCAGTCGAAGCTTGTGCTTGTCCATCTGTCGTAAACGAAAGGAGCTGTATTCAAAGAACCTACGACGCTGTTCTTGCCCATCGGCGTCTCAAGGCCGGCGAAGATTTTGTCGCTCGCTATGACTGCACCGCGAGTGTTGCCAACGACAGCCGGAGCCTTTTCGCTGCTACTGTTGTCGATGGTGTAGTGCATGGGAATGACGGCATTCATCGCCATATCCCTCACAGCGGTCAGTTCGAGCTCTGTGCGCAGATAGTGAGAGCCGTCGCGAAGCATAGCCCGCCAAGTCAGCCTGAGGCTGCGATAGGCGTAGGTAGCCTTGATGCTCTTGCCGGGAAGTTTCAGCGAACCCCTTGCGGCGGAAGCATCGGCCACGAGATCTTCTGTCTCCACTCCGTTCAAGGTCATTGCCGATGACGACACTTCTGTGCCGCTAGCGAGACGAATGCTAAAGAGGTCTTCGCTTGGCTTCAGTCCCATTGCCTCGCAGCCCCCGAAGGTCAGTTTGCCTTCGTCAAAGACAAACGAAGCCGAAAGCAAGTCATTGGACAGCATATAGGTATTGCCTACAACTGATGAAGTTGCCGTACCCGCTTGCTGCTCTTGCGGAAAGATAACGCTTTGTGCGGAAACGTGCAAAGCCATTGTAAAAGCGAGCACGAGAAGTGATGTCTGCTTCATAATAACTAATAAAAGGAGATAGAAGGAGATAGGGAAGCAGCAAGTCTTCCTCTAACTTCCTCTATCTCCTTTCTTTTCTATATATAATATATATAATGTTCGCGCGCAAGAATGATTAGCCTCCTCCACCTTGGGGGAGGTTGGGAGGGGGCTGCATCTTACAGGTTGGGGTTGTCCTTGCCCCAGTCGGCAACGGGAGGAATGATGCCGAGACCGATGATTTCGTCGCGCATCTTTTGCAGGTGCTCGTAGGAAGCCTGAAGAGCAGCCATCTCCTCTGCTGTACCTTCGGGAGCGGTGAAGCGTACGCCGTCCTTGTCGATAACGGAAGGCATAGCCATCATGACGTTCTTATAACCGCACTTTTCGCAGTTCACGTAGCAGCCTGCAGGCCAGGTGAAGGGTTCGCCGCCCATAGCACCCTCAATCATCTTGACAGCCTGATAAGCGGGGCTCTGGAAGGAAGAACGGCCACGCAGCTTGATGATATTGCTGCCGCCCTGAGTTGTCATGTGCTTAATCTCTGCCCAGCGCTCTGCAGACAAAGGAAGTTCTGCAAGGGGCTTGCCGTCTATCTTTGCTTTCGAAGCAAATACAGCCATCTGTTCGCCGTGACCGCCGTATGTATAAGCACCAGTCACCTTGTCCTGCTGTACGCCGAACTCCTGAGCCAGCTGCTGCTGCAAACGGGTAGAGTCGAGGGCTGCCAGCGAAGTGAGCTGGTTGGGCTTAAGACCTGAATGGATGAGGGCTGTGAGAGCCGTCACATCGGCAGGGTTGAAAATAACGACAACATGCTTCACGTCGGGGCAATACTTCTTGATATTCTCGCCGAACTCAGCTGCAATCTGGCAGTTACCCTTCAACAGGTCTTCGCGCGTCATACCCTCCTTACGGGGAGCACCACCGCTGGAGATGATATACTTGGCACCGGTGAAAGCCTCAGCGGCATCAACCGTGTAGGAGATGTTTGCGCCGGGGAATGCGCAATGGCACATTTCGTCGTAAACGCCATGTACACCAGGCTCATAGATATCATACAGACTAATGTTGGGAGTAAGGCCGAGCATCAGCACGCTCTGCACCATGTTGGAGCCGATCATACCGCCGGCACCTACGATAACGAGTTTCTCGTCAGTCAGGAATTTCATGTTTTCTTGTTATTTATTTGTTATACGTTAAAAGTTGATTTTAAAAATTCAGACGACAAAGTTAACACTTTTTCACCTTACGTCAAAGTTTTTGAGATAAAAAGAACCGTCAGCCTCACAAATATCTCTCTTTTGCAACCTGTAATGAACATTCGCACCCTCATCAAACGCCCTTTAGCTTTGCTAAAAAGCACAACGAAACGATGTCTTAAGATTCTGGAGCCAGGAGATATCGTTTGGAACTTTTTAATGCTTCGACTCAGAATGCCTCTTCAAGTGGTAATATCCACCTGTTGAACCTTTTCCATGCAGGTCCGCCATCTCTTTTTTAATGTACTGAGCCATAAAAATTCTTCTATCCAGGGATAAAACATTCTGATTCAGGATACAAAGATATGAAATACTGGTTATAAAATAATTGTTTCAGTGAGAAAATATATTTTCTCACTTTGGAAATAGATTTTCACACTATGAAAAATAATTTTCTCAGTGTGAAAATAATTTTAAATGCGGAATTAACATGTTTTTCTACGAGGGTTACAACTTTATTACTCTAGGAGTCGGGGATTTTTGTTCCGAGGGTCTTATCATCTTCGAACAAGTTGACTACATGCAGTTAGTGGGTGGAGTATAATGAGAACGTGACACGCCTGATTGGGGGCGAAAGATATGAAAAGTTCCCTTGACCTGCGGTCCTAGATACTTTTGGGATGCTTTAGCACCAAAGCGCGCTAATAATGCGAAGAACCGCTCGGAAAAATCCAAATAAATTTGGTTTTTCCCTCACTTAATCGTATCTTTGTGCGCAAATTGATTATACATTATTTTTTATGCAACAACAGAAGATTATCATCCTGGACTTCGGTTCGCAGACGACCCAACTCATTGCACGCCGATTGCGCGAGCTTGACACTTTCTGCGAGATACTGCCTTACAACAAGTTCCCCGCCGACGACCCCGACGTTATCGGTGTCATCCTGGCCGGCAGCCCTTACAGCGTCTATGACCCCGAAGCTTTCCGCGTGGACCTCAGCCAGTTCCGTGGTCGCATGCCTATCCTGGGCATCTGCTACGGCGCACAGTTCATGAGCCACACGTTGGGCGGCAAGGTGGAACCTGCTGGCAGTCGCGAGTACGGCCGCGCCAACCTCTCCACAATAGACTTCAATGACCCGCTCTTCAAGGGCTTCGACGAGAATAGTCAGGTTTGGATGAGTCATGGTGATACAATTACGGCTCTGCCCGAGAGTTTCCACGATATAGCCAGTACAGAAAAGGTGAAGTATGCAGCATATGCAGCCGACAACGAGGCCATCTGGGGCGTACAGTTCCATCCGGAGGTGTTCCATACGTTACAAGGCACGCTGTTGCTGAAGAATTTCGTGGTGGATATCTGCGGTAGCCGACAGGACTGGTCGCCAGCCAATTTCGTGGAGACAACTGTTGCTGAGTTGCGCGAGCAGATTGGGAATGACCGCGTCATCCTCGGCCTTTCGGGAGGCGTGGATAGCAGCGTAGCTGCCGTTTTGCTTAACCGGGCCATCGGGAATCAGCTGACCTGCATCTTCGTGGATCACGGTATGTTGCGCAAGAACGAGTTCCAGAATGTTATGAAGGACTACGAGTGCCTGGGACTGAACGTTATCGGAGTAGATGCCTCAGAGAAGTTCTTTACCGACTTGGCCGGAGTAACGGAACCTGAGAAGAAACGCAAGATTATCGGTCGCGACTTCATTGAAGTCTTCAACGAAGAAGCGAAAAAAATAGTAAATAGTAAATCGTCAAATAGTAAATGCCGTTGGCTTGCTCAAGGCACCATCTATCCTGACCGCATCGAGAGTCTGAACATCACCGGCAAAGTCATCAAGAGCCACCATAACGTGGGCGGTCTGCCAAAAGAGATGAACCTCAAGTTGTGCGAGCCGCTGAAGTGGCTCTTCAAGGACGAAGTGCGCCGTGTAGGCCGCCAACTGGGCATTCCCGAACACCTCATCGGCCGTCATCCTTTCCCAGGACCAGGCCTTGCAGTCCGAATCCTCGGAGCCATCACGCCCGAGAAGGTGCGCATTCTGCAGGACGCTGACGACATCTTCATTCAGGGACTGCGCGACTGGGGACTCTACGACCAAATCTGGCAGGCAGGCGCTATTCTGCTTTCCGACGTCCGCAGCGTAGGAGTCATGGGCGATGAACGTACCTACGAAAATCCCGTCGCTCTGCGCGCTGTGACCAGCACGGATGCTATGACCGCCGACTGGGCACACTTGCCCTACGAATTCATGGCGAAAGTCAGCAACGACATAATAAATAAGGTAAAGGGCGTCAACCGCGTTTGCTACGATATCTCGTCAAAGCCACCTTCGACAATCGAGTGGGAATAGTTCCCCTGGGAACGGATTAGGGATTAGGGATTAGAAAGCAAAGAAGGGTTAAGCCGAGGGGCTAAGTCGTTAAAAATACTAAAACGATTTGGTTATCCCGCAAAATTGTCGTACCTTTGCAGCCGGAAACCTAGAAAACGCCCTTTTCCATACAAAAAGAAGTAGAAGAAACGGGTGCTTTTGCTAAGCCCAAGAAAATATGGAAAGAACCCTGGTGCTGCTCAAACCGAGCACTGTAATGAGAGGTCTGATAGGAGAAGTCACTAGTCGCTTCGAGAAGAAGGGATTGCGCATAGTCGGCATGAAGATGCTGCAGCTCGACGACGAGATACTCAACGAACACTACGCTCACTTGGTGGGCAAGCCTTTCTTCCCTGCACTCAAGGCTTCCATGATGCGCACGCCGGTCATCGCCATGTGCCTTGAAGGTACGGATGCTATCGAAGTAGTACGTTTCATTACGGGCTACACCAATGGCCGCAAGGCAGAACCGGGAACGATTCGCGGCGACTATTGTATGAGTAATCAGCAGAACATCGTACACGCCTCCGACTCACCCACATCAGCAGCTATCGAGCTCAAAAGGTTCTTCAAGCCCGAAGAATTATTCGACATGGGCGACCTCAACATGGACCGACTCTATGCATTAGACCTTTCTTAAAAGGTGAAAGGTTGAAAGATTGAAAAGTTAAAAAAGTTTAAGACAATATAATAGTAAAAAATAGAAAATAGAAAATGAAGATATTCACCACCCTATTCTTGCTCCTTGCTCAATGTTCAATGGTTTTCGCACAAGACCGTTTGGCAGACATTGCACCCATTGACCGCAAGCTGCGCGCCATTGACAGCATTTCATTGATACACATCAGCGGAAAGGAATCTGCGACTGACCTGCAGGCCCCTGCAGCAGGACTTTACCCCACTTGGGACAACGAATATGCACGTACATACGACGTAAAACTCCCTTCTGAATACAAAATAGACCTACGGGATTTCCACATGCCTTGCGACAGCCGCATGGTTACCAGCCACTATGGCTACCGCCGTTCTTTCCGCCGTCAGCACTACGGAACCGACATTAAAGTTTTCGTGGGCGACACCATTCGTGCTGCCTTCTCTGGCAAAGTACGCGTAGCTGCTTTTGAGCGAAAAGGCTATGGCAACTATGTTATCATCCGCCATCCCAACGGATTGGAGACAGTCTATGGGCACATGAGCAGAAACCTGGTTAAGCCCAACCAGATTGTCAAGGCAGGTGAAGTTATCGGCTTGGGTGGTAACACAGGCCGTTCCACCGGTTCACACCTCCACTTTGAGACACGCTTCCTTGGACAGTTCATCAATCCTGAGAAACTTTTCGACTTCGAGGCACAGGATGTGAAGGGAGACTTCTATCTCTTCCACTCGAACGGCCGCGGCACCATGCTGGCAAGCAATAACATCGTAGGTGGCGAAGAGGAGATGGATGAGGAAACAGCCCAAGCACTCATGGCGAAGGAAGCCGAGAGCGAGGCATTCCAGCAGAAGAAGATTCAGCAGATGCGGGCTAAGCCTCGCACACATATTCATAAGGTTAAGTCCGGCGAGACGCTTTCTTCCATCGCACGCAAACGCGGCACAACCATTGACAAGCTTTGCCGTATGAACGGCATCAAGCGTACGTCTGTCCTGCGTCCCGGACAAATCCTAAAATACAGCTGATTTGTTCCTCTACAGGTAACGTTCCGTCTATCCAATGTATTGTGAATCCGCGGCGCTCCATCCCGCGGAACCAAGTCATTTGTCGCTTGGCAAACTGATGGATGGCAATCTCCAGCTGTTTCACCATCTCATCATACGAAAGCTGACCCAGACAATAAAGGGTCAGGTATTTGTACTCCAAGCCGTAATATATCAAATTCTCGGCTGGAACATGCTTTAGAAGACGGCGAACCTCGCCCACCATATCTTCCTGCTCCAGGCGATGACGCAGCCGCTCGCTGATACGCCGACGACGCAGTTCGCGGTCTATACTGACACCCACAATGAGACTTTCTATGGCTGGAAAATCACGCTCCAGCGTTCCATGTTCGCGATAGTAAGCCTGTATCTCTATGGCGCGAATGGCACGCTTCGGAGTGTCGAGGTCTGTGACATTATGCAGCGTCTTATAACTCTCCAGAATCTTCCGAAGTTCCTGAAGCGAGCAATCTTTTAGCTGTTCGCGCAACACAGGATTCTCTGGCACCGCCTCCATCTTATAGCCCTTCAGGACAGACTCGATGTAAAGTCCCGTTCCACCGCAGAGAATAGGCTGGTGATGACGTGAGAGGATATCCTCGTAGGCCACATGGAAATCCTGTTGAAAGCGGAAGAGGTTGTACTTCTCGCCCGCCTCACATATATTAATAAGGTGGAAAGGAATATCCTTTCCACCTATAGAATAATCTGCCAAATCCTTGCCCGTACCGATATCCATGCCTCGATATACCTGCCGACTGTCAGCGCTGATGATTTCTGCATCAGCAAGATGTGCAGCAAGATGGACGGCAAGCTTTGTCTTGCCGGAGGCAGTAGGGCCAAGGATGGTAATCATTACTCTTCGCTATCGGCCCACAAGTCCCAATCGACATTCTCCTTTGTGAGAACCTCTGTATTGGGGTCGGCATTACCATCCTGCAGGCTGACAGCCATCATATTTATCACCTCTGCTTCGTTGACATGCAGAGCAGGCATCATATATGTCTTTCTCATATTAATCGAAGAACTTGGGATTTTTGGGAATATAGCCATTATCTTCATCATCCCAGAAGTCCCAGTCAGAGTTCTCCTTTGTGAGAACATCTGCATTGGGATCGGCATCACCTCCCTGCAAGCTAATAGCCATTATGTTTCTGGCATGCAGTTCACAGACGAACTGCGATGGAATTATATAACTCTTCTTCATATTACTTAAGAATTTTCTTTCCGTTGATGATATTGATACCCTTTTGCATCTTGCTCAGACGCTGACCAGCAAGGTTGAAGATGGGAGCGAATTCTTCATTCTTCACTCTTAATTCTTCATTTATAGAAGTTGCATCGTCCTCGTCGAAGAAGAATGCCTTAACATTAGAAGTCGTGGTCAGGTAGCAACGATTAGCGCCGACTGTGGGCTGCTGACCATTAGCAACCTGATAGAAACCAACCTTGTCGTTAAGGTTCTGCAGAACATAGCTACCAACAGGAGCCAGAGTGTTCTCATAAACACCAGTCAGCAGACCTGCAACAGGCGTACCCTTGACATAAATACCGCTGACAGGCAGAGAAGCTGCCATAGGTGCCTCAATAACAACAGGTGTATTGGCAGG
>JAGCNQ010000091.1 GCA_017645845.1 Bacteroidaceae bacterium | reverse complement strand
ATGCACTTGAAATGCTTTTTATTGCCATGCCCATTGCGTAACATCTCAATAAATTTCTTAACTTTGTCATGTGATTTGTAATTTTGAATTAATCCGTCGGCCAGGACGGTGTCACAAAACTACAAAAAAGCCCCCGAAAAGCAATCGCTTCAGGGGGTCATTTTTATTTTGCCGCTAAGGGTCAATCAAATTTTGCCCGACGGGGTCAACGCCGCTTGCCCTCGGGGGTCAAACGCGCGCGGCTTTTCCAATAGCGATTGCCAACCTTGCCATTATCTTTTAATCGCTGAATATGCTCAGTCAAGAAGTCCTCGATGGTAACCTTGCTTTTGGGCAACTGGTGACTTTCAAGTATGGCATCGGCTGTCACGACTTCACCATTAGCTTTCATTATCATTGTCCTTTTTTGATATTGGAGCAACGATTCAGAGATTAACTGCATTATCTCCGTGCGATTCGGGCAATTCTTTTTCGGGCAATTCTTCTTGAAATCCCAGTATTGAGGATGAACAGATATCCCCAAACTCTTCATTGTTCTTTTACCGTCTTTAGCTACTCTTACCATTAAAGGAGATTCGCCATTACTTAAAATTTTACTTCTGTAGCAAACAATTGAAATAGAAACTTCCATGATTCTTGGTTTACTTCACGGTTTACTTTTGAAGTCAACCAGCACGTCAACCGCCCTACTTTTGTTTAGGTGTATAAAAAAGGAAAGAGGTCAAAAGTATTTGACTTTCAACCTCCTTCTAAGGTCGGGATGACAAGACTCGAACTTGCGACCTCGCGCCCCCCAGACGTGTGCGCTACCAACTGCGCTACATCCCGTTCCTTACATTTGTGGGTGCAAAGATACGAAAAAAAGTGAAAAGTGAAAAGTGAAAAGTGATTTTTTTTTGATTTTCTCCGCTTTTTCGTAACTTTGTGCCATATTTAAATGAGGAGTGAAGAGTGAGAATTGGAGAATCTGCCACCGCTTCAATGGTTAACAATCGAATTACAATAAGTCCCTGTAGCCGGCTGAAAGGTCGGATTGTGCTGCCTGCCAGCAAGAGCATCTCTGGCCGTGCATTAATCATCAACGCGTTGAGCGGAAACCCGGTCCCACCTAAGAACCTATCGGACTCTGACGACACACGCGCCATGCTACGGGCCCTGAAGACCCTCTTGAAGTCCCCCCAGAGGGAGGATACAGAATCCGAAACCTCGCCTTCGAGGGGAGGTCTGGAGGGTCCTATCGACATAGGGGCTGCAGGAACGGCTATGCGCTTCCTGACGGCTTATCTGAGTGTCACGCCTGGCAAACACGTGATAACGGGCACGGAACGTATGTGCCACCGCCCCATTGGCATTCTGGTGGATGCCTTGCGCCAGCTGGGAGCCGACATCACGTATGAGGGCGAAGAAGGTTTCCCCCCGTTGCGTATCGTGGGAAAGGACAATTTGGAGGGCGGCAATCTGATGGTTCCAGGTGATGTCAGTTCGCAATATATTTCTGCCCTGCTGATGATTGCTCCCACGTTGAAGAAGGGTTTGTGCCTCACGCTGACGGGACAGATTGCCAGCCGCCCCTATCTGGACATGACTATCACCATGATGCGCGATTTCGGCGCCAAGGTCGAGTGGCACGATGATAATGTTATCGACGTGCAGCCTGGGCCTTACCGGAGTCGGGCCTACACGATAGAGAATGACTGGAGTGCTGCCAGCTACTGGTATGAGATGGTTGCCCTTTCGCGTGACGAAAATGCCGAGGTGGAGTTGGTGGGGCTTCATCATGACAGCATCCAGGGCGACAGCAAGGTACGGCACCTGTTCGGCGAACTGGGGGTTGAGACGCGGTATTTCGTGGAGTCTGACGGGACGGAAATCACCAGGCTCAGGAAGGGAGGCACCACGACCTCCTATTTCACTTATGACTTTACCCATCAGCCCGACCTGGCCCAGACGTTTGCGGCCACCTGCTCCATGTTGGGCGTTCCCTTCCGTCTGTATGGCCTGCAAAGCCTGCACATAAAGGAAACGGACCGTATTGCAGCCCTGATGAAGGAGCTCGGCAAGATGGTAGATATAGAAGTCGAGGGAGACGAACTGAAGACCCCTTCCGGGGAAATTAGAAATAAAAAAATGAAAAACGGCTATTCTCCCCTCCTCACGTTCGACACCTACGAGGACCATCGTATGGCGATGGCCTTGGCGCCTGTCTGCCTTCGCACGGGCGGACCGATACAGATTAACAATCCACAGGTGGTAAGCAAATCGTACCCGGCCTTTTGGGACGACCTCAGAAAAGCCGGTTTTGGAATAGAGAACACTTTATGGTGAAAAGTAAAAAAATGAGTGACTTCGAATGCTGCGGACTGCATGAGGTCTGCGAAAAAGCCATCAACCAGGACATCGAGTACTACGAAGACGAGGAACTGGACCGCTTTCGTGGCAGAACGGCCTACGAGGAGGAAGAAGTCGAGGAGTTCCGCGAGGTGCTCTACACGATGCGAACAGACGAGGTGGCGGGCTGGCTGCAGAGTCTCGAACTGCGGCAAATCAACCTGCCCAACGAACTGAAAGACGAAGCCTTTCTCTTAATTAATTCATAATTCTTTGTTCAGAGTTCACGGTTTCACACAATAAAAAAGTACGCGCGTGCGTTATATACAAAGGAATGGACAAAGATATGGTCAGGAACAAAAGCCAGAGGTATTGGCTGAAGGCTAAATGGTACGGCATGATGTGTGTCATCATGCTGCTTGCCTTGCTGTTTTCCTGTTCGACCAAGAAGAACACGCCCACCACACGTGCCTACCATGCCTTGACGGCCCACTACAATACGCTCTACAACGGTCAGGTGGCTTTCCTTGAAGGCTCTGAGGCGCAAAGCAAAGGACACAAGGACAACTTCAACGAAATACTGCCCATGTACATCTGCACCAACAAGGCGACAGCAGGCATGGGTAAAAGCAACTTCGAGACCGCCATCACCAAATGCGAGAAGGCTATCAAGGTGCACAGCATCAAGAAACGTCCCATCGTCAAAGGCAACAGCAAGCGAACAGAGAAGGAAAAGGCATTCCTGGCACGCAAGGAGTTCAACCCCTACATGTACCACGCCTGGCTCATGATGGCTGACGCGCAGTTCCGCAAAGGCGAGTTCTTTGAAGCAGCTTCCACCTATAACTACATCCTGCGACTCTACAGCACGCAGCCCGAAATCACCTCGGTGGCCAAAGCCCGTCTGGCACGTTGCTATGTGGCGCTGAACTGGCCCTATGATGCTGAGGATTTGCTGAACAAGATGAAGCGCGACAGCATCACCCGTCGGGGACAGCAGGAATACGACAATACGAAGGCAGGTTACTACGTGCTGACGCATCAATACAAGGAAGCCATCCCACACCTGAAGAATGCCATAAAGACAACACACGGCAAGTTGCCCAAAGCTCGCCTCAACTTCCTGCTGGCACAACTCTATCACGAGACAGGACGCGACACTATGGCCTACAAAACCCTCTCGCGCGTCATACGTGCCAATCCACCTTACGAAGTGGCTTTCAACGCACGTATCATGCAAACCGAGGTGATGGACAAAAGCAAGTTCCGCCAGATGATTGCACGCCTCAAGCGTATGGCACGTAGCGACAAGAACAAGGACTACCTCGACAAGGTCTATTACGCGATGGGCAACATCTACCTCAGCACAGGCGATACGACACATTGTATCTATTCCTGGGAGAAAGGCCTGAAGGAAAGCAAGAAGAGCGGCCCCGACAAGGCGACGCTGCTGCTGCACCTGAGTCAGCTCTATTGGGAACAGGAGAATTACATCGAGGCTGCACGAACTTACAAGTTGTGCGTAAGTGCCCTAGACAAAGAGCACGATGAATACAAGGAGAGCGAGCGCCGCAGCAAGATTCTCAGCGAGTTGGAGCCGCATCTGTCCACCATCAAACTGCAGGACAGCCTGCAGGTGCTGGCACAGAGTCCGGAGGAAGTTTATCTGGCTGCCATCGACCGCGTTATTGCCGAGTTGCGTAAGAAGGAAAAAGAGGAAGCGAAGCAGGCTGCTGCGAACGGTACGCTGAACCCCAACGCTCCGAACAACGGTATGAATAATGCTGCAGCCGGCAATAAGCCTGCCATCGCAAAGGACCTGAGTTCGTTCGGCACTCAGCAGACGGGCGACTGGTACTTCTACAACCCCACTACGGTACAGAACGGCATTCAGGAATTCCAGAAGCGCTGGGGTATGCGCCGCAACGAGGATTTCTGGCGCATCAGCAACAAACAGTCACTCGTGAAGAACCTGCCTGAGGGCGAGGAATACAACTACGACGAAGCAGCTGCCGACAGCCTCTTCGGCGGTATAGCAGACGCGGCAGCCGACAGTATAGCCTCTGCTGAACAGGCGTTGAAGGACTCGCTGGCCAACGACCCGCACGAACGCGAATACTACCTGCGACAGATACCTTTCACCGAGGAACAGATGGCGGAGTCGAACCGGCTGATAGGTGATGCTCTCTACAACGCCGGCATCCTGGAACAGGAGCAGCTGGAGAACTTCCTGCTGGCTGAGCGCACGATGATAAGGTTCCTTAATGACTTCCCCGAGCACGAAGGTACCGACAACATCTTCTATCACCTCTTCCTGCTTTATGGCCGACTGGAAGACGTGGAGAGTGCCGAAGAATATCGCGGCTACCTGCTCGAGGACTACCCCGATGCCAAATTGGCTGCCCTGCTCGGCAATCCCAACTACGAGATGATAGCCCGTGAAGGCAAGCACGTCGAGGACAGCATCTATGCCGAAGCGTATGCTGCCTATCAGACGGAGCAATACGCCAAGGTAGAGGAGAACTACCAGTTCAGTACCGACAACTTCCCACAGGGTACACACCGCGCCCGCATGATGTTCATCCGTGCCATGAGTTCACTCTATGGCGGAGAGCGCGACACCTTCATGGTAACGCTCCGCGATGTGATACAGCAGTTCCCGAGGGAAGAGGTGACGGAACTTGCACAGGCCATCGTCAAGGGACTCGACGAGGGACGCCTGCTCATGGATGACCGCTACGACGCCAGCAGCATCTGGAGCCGCCGCACACGTGCCGAAGACGACAGTACCGGAACTGCTCCGAAGCTGAAGGAAGACCGCTACACCAATTTCTGCTTCGTTCTGGCCTACCCGACCGGAAGTCTCAACGAGAACATGCTGGTCTATGAGATGGCGCATTACAACTTCACGAACTTCATGGCGCGTAACTTCGACATCGAGATACAGGCTGACGCGGGTCTGACAATGATGATTATCAAGGGCTTCCTGTCCTACGACGAGGTACATGCATACGCCCAGAAACTCTATGCCGACGACCACATGCGAACGCGGCTCGAAGGCATCCGAACGCTCCTTATCTCCGAAGAAAACCTGACGATGATTGGCAAGGAGTTCAGCTTCGAAGACTATAAGGACTTCTACGAACAGCACTTCGCTCCGCTCAACGTGCCAGAAGACTTGAAGATCGATACGCCGGCAGACCTGGAGATTCTTGATCCCGACGAGGAATACGAGAGGGAACAGGACGAGGAGACGAAGGCTACGGAAACAGAGGAGAACGACGACTTCCCGTTCGGCTTCTAGTCAGCAACCCTCCCCATCTTCATCCTTCCTTAATCAGAATCGGCGAAAAAACAGACAACTCAACAGACAGAATAACCCCTAAAACAACATGAAAAAGTATTTCCTGCTGACGATGCTCGCAGCCCTCGGTTTGGCAGCTTGCACAGAGACAGAGACAAGGACATCTACCGAAATTAAGGTTGTCGGAGATTTAGGTGACCCCAAGCCAATCTACCTCAACACTTTCGGCAAGCTGAGTCCGATTCAGCAAGCACAAAGCGTAGAAGACAGTATCATCACATTTGTACTTGACACGACAGAAGCAATAGTAGTCGTGGTGGATCGCAGCATCGACAAGAGCAGTCCTTGGGTTTGTTCCGTTATCGCCGACGGTACTCCCATCGAAGTAACCATCAAGGACGGAGTTGGCGAAATAACAAAGGGCTCCGATCAGAACATGAAACTGGCAGAGGCTCGTAGTCAGTTGAGGGCGTTGAATGACAAACTAGACAAGCTTAGAGAAGAGTGGCGGAATTTACGCGAGAAGTATGGTGAGGAAATTCCAAAAGTGGAGGAAGCATACATGGATAAGCGCTGGGATGACATAGAAGGGGAGATAAAAGCCACATACAAGCAGGCCATTCTGAATAATGCCGACAATCTGGTTCCTGTCTTCTTCCTATGCAAATATGCGAACGACCTTGGAATGGAGTTCCTCGATAGCTTCATGACCGACTATAAATACAAGGACCACAAGCAGTTGGATTATGTTTCTCGCGTTATAAACGGGGAAAAGAACAAGAAGGAAGGCGCCAAGGTTGTGGACTTTGTAGCTAAAGACCTCGAGGGCAAAGAGTGCCATTTGACCGACTATGTAGGCAAAGGCAAGTATGTCCTTGTTGACTTCTGGGCAAGTTGGTGCGGCCCCTGCTGTGCAGAGATTCCCAACGTAAAGGCTAACTACGAAAAATACAAGGAGAAAGGCTTCGAGGTGGTCGGCGTTTCACTTGATTACCAGCAGGAGAATTGGGAAAAGAAAGTCCAGGAACTTGGTATCACTTGGCCCCAAATAAGCGACCTGAAGGGCTGGGACAGCGATGTCTGCGGAATCTACAACATTTATGCAATCCCAATGACCCTTTTATACGATCCTAATGGGAAGGTTGTTGCTTACTGGCTACATGGTGAATCTTTAGGCAAGAAACTCGCTGAAATCTTCGAGTAAGTGAGAGAGGAGCGAAGCTCGCTTCGACTTTTCCGAACAGGAGAATATTCGATTGAAAATCAAATCTCCGACTAAGAGAGAGAATTGTCCCGTTTAAATGTTTAAATAGTAAATGTAAGATGGCTTCATACAAACTGCTTTGGGTTGACGACGAGATTGAACTCCTGAAGGCCCACATTCTCTTCCTCGAGAAGAAAGGCTACGAAGTGGAAACCGTAACAAACGGCTATGATGCCCTGGACCGTTGCGCAGAAGAGGCATTTGACCTCATCCTGCTCGACGAGAACATGCCCGGCCTCAGCGGTTTGGAGACCCTGAACCGCGTCAAGGAACTGCTGCCCGCCACGCCTGTCGTAATGGTTACGAAGAGCGAGGAGGAGCATATCATGGAGCAGGCCATCGGAGCCAAGATTGCTGACTACCTCATCAAACCCGTCAACCCCACACAGATTCTGCTAACGCTCAAGAAGAACATCCAGCAGAAGGAAATCGTGACGGAACACACGCAGACCAACTATCAGCAGGACTTCGCACGTCTGGGGATGCTCATCAACGACGCAACCAGCATCGAGGAGTGGAAGGAAGTCTATAAGAAGATTACCTATTGGGAGTTACAGCTGAGCGAGACGGAGAGCGGTATGCAGGAGATGCTTGCCATGCAACGACGCGAGGCAAATTCCGAATTTACCAAGTTCATACGGAAGAACTACATGCGCTGGATGGAAAATCCTGAGGAGCGACCCATGATGAGCCCCGACATCTTCAAGCGTACCATTTTCCCCCTGCTCGACAAGGGCGAGAAGGTCTTCCTCATCGTCATCGACAACTTCCGCTACGACCAATGGCGCGTCCTGCTCAACGAGATAGCCGATTCCTTTACGGTCGAGGAGAATCTCTATTGCAGCATCCTGCCCACAGCAACGCAGTATGCCCGCAACGCCATCTTCAGCGGACTCATGCCAAACAATATTGCACGCATGTTCCCCGACCTCTGGGTTGACGAGGACAGCGAGGAAGGCAAGAACCTCAACGAGGAACCGCTGGTCAAGACACAACTGGAACGCTACCGACGGAAGAACACTTTCTCGTATCACAAAATCAACCATTCCGGAGCCGTCGAGAAGTTCGTTCCCCAGATACCGCAGTTGCAGAAGAACGACCTGAATGTCGTGGTAATCAACTTTATCGATATGCTCAGTCATGCTCGTACCGAGAGCCTTATGGTGCGCGAACTGGCCAGCAACGAAGCAGCCTACCGCAGTATCACACAAAGCTGGCTGCGCCACTCGGCTGTGAGCGACCTCTTCCGCAGCCTGGCAGCCCAGGACTGCACCATAGTACTCACCACCGACCACGGCAGTATTCGTTGCTACACCCCTATCAAGGTTATCGGCGACCGCAATACCAACACGAACCTGCGCTATAAACTGGGAAAGAACCTCTCCTACAACGTCAAGGAGGTCTTCGAGATAAAAGACCCCGTCCGCGCCGGTCTGCCAAGTCCCAACCTCAGCACGGCCTACATCTTCGCCACACAGGATAACTTCTTCGCCTATCCCAACAACTACAATTACTACGTCCAGTACTACAAAGACACCTTCCAGCATGGAGGCATCAGCATGGAAGAGATGCTGATTCCACTTGTCACACTAAGAGGGAAGAAACGTTGACCCCCACCCCCTTTAGGGGGAATAATTAATTCAAAATGTATATAATCAAGATTCAAAACATAGAAGCCTCCCCTCGGGGAGGTTTGGAGGGGGCTGACCTTGCTTCTGCAGCGCAGGAGTTTGTCGAGGCGATGGGGGAAAGAAAGGTTTTTGCTTTCTACGGCAAAATGGGTGCCGGCAAGACGACCTTTATCAAAGCCATTTGCGAAGCCCTGGACGTTGAAGATGTCGTGACGTCCCCCACTTTTGCTATTGTAAATGAGTATAAAGCTCCTAGTGGGTCCGTTTACCACTTCGACTTTTACCGCATCAAGAATTTGCGCGAGGCATACGATATTGGTTGCGAAGAGTATTTCTATAGCGGCCAGCCTTGCTTCATCGAGTGGCCCGAACTGATAGAGGAACTACTTCCCGATGATGCCGTCCGGGTGAATATAGAGGTCCATGACGACGGTTCCCGTACCGTCCGATTAGATTGAAAAGACCTATCACCTGTCACTTCTCACCTATTACTTCTCACTTGTCACTTATCACCTTCTTTCAGCATTTCCCTCGTCTTCTCAATAAGTTCGAAGACCTCGTCCTTCTTCTCTGCCCGAAGCATAGCGATACGTGTTTCGCGGTAGTTGGGGATGCCTTTGAAGAGAGGCGTGGCTGCAAGGTGGCGACGGACATGCCGGATGCCACATAGTTCGGGATCTTTGCCGAACTTAGCCTTGATGGGGTCTTGTGCGGCGCGGTCGATGCTGATGAGTACCTGCTCTTTGAGAATGTCTATCTTATCATCAAGAGACAGGGGATTTTCGGGATGCGCTATCTCGTGGAAAATCCAAGGACGGCCAAAGGTGGCGCGACCTATCATCACAGCATCCACACCATATTGCTCGAAGGCTTGCTGAGCCTGTTCTGCCGACGTGATGTCCCCGTTCCCGATAATGGGAATATGCATACGAGGATTGGCCTTGACCAACCCGATGTTCGTCCAATCCGCCTCCCCCGTGTACATCTGTGCCCGCGTCCTGCCATGAATGGTCAACGCCTGTATGCCGCAGTCCTGTAACCTTTCTGCCAAATCGACGATGAACGGCGTGCCGTCGGGCAGGAGGAGGTGCTTCTCGTCCCAAGCCAGGCGTGTCTTGACTGTAACAGGTGTATCGGGTACAGCCTCCACGACAGCACGAGTGATGGCAAGGATGCCTGGCACATTCTGCAGCATACCTGCGCCTGCGCCTTTGCTTGCAACCTTTTTGACGGGACAACCGAAGTTGATATCGAGTATATCTGGATGTGCTTGCTCCACGACGATTCGTGCCGCTTCGCGCATCGCATCCACTTCTTTTCCGTAAATCTGAATGGCTACGGGACGTTCCTCTGGACAAACCTGCAGTTTGAGTAGGCTTTTGTTTACAAGGCGGATTAGGGCATCGCTTGAGACAAACTCAGAATAGACCATTGCAGCTCCCATCTGCCGACAAAGCAGGCGAAATCCGATGTCGGTAACATCCTCCATAGGTGCCAGCAGCACTGGTCGGTTGCCAAGGTCAATCGTTCCTATTCTCATAGACCCCATCTAACTCCCCCCGTAAAAGGGGAGAAATTTTTAATAATCAATGGTTAATGGCTTTGAAAGCAAGCGCGTACATCTTCATCTGCTTGAGCATGGCGCCCAGACCGTTGCTTCGAGTTGGGGAAAGGTGCTCGCGCAAGCCGATACGGTCGATGAAGTAGAGGTCAGCATCGAGTATCTCCTGCGGCGTATGGTCGGAAAGCACATGCACCAGCAAAGCCACGATGCCCTTTACAATAAGTGCATCGCTCTCGGCGCGGAACTGCACCTTGCCATCCACGAGGTCCGCCTGTAACCAAACTCGGCTCTGGCAGCCGTCGATGAGGTTCTGCTCCGTCTTGTATTGGTCCTCGAGAGGCGGCTGCTCGCTGCCCATGTCGATGAGCATCTGGTAGCGGTCCATCCAATCGTCGAAATCACTAAACTCGATAATGATTTCGTCTTGTATCTCGTTAATAGTCATTTTCAGGTTTTTAAGGACTTTCAGGTCATTCGTTGTAGATGAGCTGCGTTATTGTCTGGCCGACGGCTTCGATAACATTCAAGTCGATGTTGTCGGGTGTGTCTTTTATGGTGTGCCAAGTTGGGCCGAAGCTGCTGGGACCTTCGCGATAATAGGGAATGATGTCGATGCACGGCACACCGGCGGTGACATTTACGTTAATGTGATCGTCGGTAATGGAACCACCGTCGGTAAGCGGGAAGAACTGCCTATAACCGAGCTGTCCTGCCAATTGCCAGACGCGATTCACGATGGGTTGTGCCACTCGCATGCTGATACCTTCGCGGGAGAAGGTTGCACCATAACCACCTACCATATCGAGCAGTACGCCATAACGGGCTTTGTAACCGTCATCACGGGCTTTCTCTGCCCAGATTTTTGACCCGAGACACCATGTGTCGGCTGAGCCCAGACGGTCTTCTTCCCATTGCGGCGTGCCCAGGTCTTCGGCATCGAAGCATATCATGTCGATACCAACCTGTACAGGCTGTTTCTGCAGAAGTCGGCAGATTTCGAGCATGACGGCCACACCGCTGGCAGCATCGTTGGCAGCCAGGATAGGCGTGTGGTAGTTGGCTTCATCCGGGTCGTTGTCCGCCCAAGGACGACAATCCCAATGGGCACAAAGCAGGATGCGGTCGGAGTTAGACGGGTTAATGCTGGCTATGATGTTGCGGGCTGGCAATTGCGTACCATCCCAGATGGTGACGGTCCCCGTCTGCTCTTTCACCTCTGCACCATACGCCTTGAAACGCTCCATCAGGAAATCTCCGCATCGGCGTGCGGCATCACTACCT
>JAGCNQ010000009.1 GCA_017645845.1 Bacteroidaceae bacterium | reverse complement strand
GGCGAATCATGAAGAACCACATGATGGCGAAGATGATGACCATCATTAGGAGGAACGACATTCCGCCTCCGCCTGCCGGCTGTGCTTGAAGTAATGTTAACATAATATGGACCCTCTCCTTAACCCTCTCCTTTTTGAGCGAGGGAACTGCTTTGCAGGGTCTTGGGCAGTTACGTTATTATTTCATTTATTCATTCATGCTATCCTTTACCAACTTTCCCTCGTCGATGAGTTTCTTGGCGATGGTGTCGAGGGTTGCGTTGATGTATTTCGCACTCTTCGGTGTGCTGTACATCTTGGCTATCTCGACGTATTCGTTGATGCTTACACTAAGCGGGATGTTCGGATAGGTGGTTATCTCGGCAAGTCCCAACTGTAGGATGATACGATCCATCAAGGCTATGCGCCCCAGTTCCCACTTGCGGGTGGTAGAGGCGATGAGCCCGTAGAAATATTCCTGTCCCACCAAGGCCCTGTACAGCAGCTTTGTGGCGAAATCGCGGTCGGCGTCAGTCTTGTACTCGGGTATGAGGGGCTGTGCCGCCGTACTCTCTGCCGTAAACCGGTTGATGGTCTTGAGCACGAATGTATCTACGATGGTTTTGTCGTCGTTCCAATAGACATTGATGTCCTCCAGCAGGTTGGAGAGTTCCTCGTTGTTACAAATCAGGTGACGGTATATGAGTCGCCACATTTCGCGGTCTTCTTCATACGTGGATGTCTCGGAGGTCATGTACTCCTTGTAGTATTCACTCTCTTCCACCTTATTATATAGGTTGCGTACGAAGTCCTCATGGTCTGCCCAACTGAGGGCCTGTTCATCGCAGTATGCGCGAAGCTGTTTGTTCGATTCCAGCTGCAGGATGAAACGGTTATCAACAAACTTGCGGCTCCATTGTATTCCGTCTTTCAGTTTCATGCTGCGGCTCTGGCGCATTTCCAGCATCCGGACCGAAATGCGGCCCACTTCGACCATCAGTAGCAGCATGTAGTTGTATAGGTCGTATGCTTTGTCCAGACTCAGGAGGAGCTCCTTTTCTGCGACATCTGGATTGTGGATGCCTTTCTGGAGGTAGGAGTATAGGACCTGTACAAGCTTAATGCGTATCAATTCACGGTTTATCATAGAGCGTCAACTTATTCAGAGTGCAAAATTACTCAATTTCGGACAAAAAGTGATATTTTCCCGCATCTTTTTTTGGCAGTTAGCAGAAATATGAAGAATTTTGTGGAGCAAAACATACGAAGTACTTATGGAAACTGACAAGAAACCCATTGGAGCGCAAGAAGCTGAAATTCTCTTTTCGAGAACGGTAAAGGCCGGTCAGCGCATTTATTACATTGATGTGAAACAGAACCGGCGTGGTGAGATGTATTTGAGCATTACGGAAAGCAAGAAGATGAATAGCGGAACGCCCGAGATGCCGCAGGTGAGCTTTGAGAAGCACAAGATATTCCTGTTCCGTGAGGACTTCGGCAAGTTCACCGAGGCGCTTGGCGAAGCATTGAACTTCGTTAATAGCGAACAGGGTGAGCCGGAAGAGCGCAAAGCTCCCGAATCCGCCGATCCCATCAATATCGACTTGGAATTCTGAAATAAGCCTCCTTTTTTGTTTCGGGCAGGCTTTTCATCTACTCCGACCTGACCGCCGATCTACTCCGACCTGGCTCGCGAGGGGGCGGAAGGGGGGGGGAGAATATACCTGTTTTTGCAAACCTTTGGGTTCACACTTCTGCGCGTAAACTCTTAATGGTATACCAGAAAAAGAAGTAAAAGAGGAGTAAAATCAGTTTTATGCTGACAAAGTGTCCTCGAGGACGAGTCCGTCGTAGGCGTAATGGAAGCCTTTGGGAAGCTTTTCTTCCTCAACGGCATAAAGGCCGACTTGATGGCACATGTGAATGAAATATGTGGGTATGGTACCGAGGCTGCGGCTGAAAGCGATGGCTTGCTCTATGGTCTGGTGCGTGAGGTGCGGTGTGTGGCGCAAAGCTCCGATAATAAGCAAGCGGATGCCTTCGAGCAGAGGCAGTGAGGAGTCGAAAAGGTCAGTCATATCGGTGAGGTAGGCTACATCGTTGATGCGATAACCCAGAATGGGCAGTTTACCGTGCATGACACGCAGGGCTGTGACCGTGAACGGACCGAACTGTAGCCGGTCGCCCTCTTTTATTTCATGCAACTCCAATTGAGGAACGCCCGGATAGCTGTGCCGCACCAGGCAGTAGGGGAGCCGCTCACGCAGATGTCGGCAGGCATAGTCGTCAGCATAGATGGGTAAATTGCGGTCGAAGGTGAACGGGCGCAGATCGTCGATACCGCCTACATGGTCGTAGTGCTCGTGGGTGATGAGGACAGCATCGAGGAGCTTGCTCATCTTGATACGCAGCATCTGTTCGCGAAAGTCAGGGCCGCAGTCCAGCAGGAGTCGCGTGTCACCCTCCTCAAAGAGTGCCGAAGCACGCAGACGGCGGTCTCGCGGATCGTTGCTGGTGCAAACCTCGCATTGGCATCCTATCTGTGGAACACCAATGCTGGTGCCTGTTCCGAGGAAAGTGATTCTCATATAAAGTTGACTTCCGGTTCCAATTCTATACCAAACTTGTCGGCAACATCTTGCTTAATTGCTTCGCAGAGCCTTTGTATGTCGCGGCCTGTCGCACCGCCTCTGTTGACGAGTACAAGTGCCTGACGGTCGTGCACGGCTGCAGGACCGAGACTCTTCCCCTTCCATCCTGCCTGTTCGATAAGCCATCCTGCCGCCAACTTGACACCCTCACTTGCGGGGTAGTGCGGCATGTCGGGATATTCCTTGAGCATCTGCTTAGCTTTTTCCTCAGATACGATGGGGTTCTTGAAGAAGCTACCTGCGTTGCCTTGCTCGGCAGGGTCGGGAAGTTTTGCTCGGCGTATGCCGATGATGATCTGGCGCAGCTGCTCTGCCGTGAGCGTACTTTCTGAAAGCCCAGCCTGTTCGATAGCCTTGATGAGTCCGCCATAATGAAGCTTCGGGACGAAATGTTTGCTGAGGCGGAATATGACGCGAGTGATGGCGTATTTGCCCCACAGTTTCTCCTTGAAGATGCTCTGGCGGTAGTCGTATCCACATTCTGTGCATTTCCAAGTGTGCTCTGTACCGTCAGCAAGGCTGATGCCGCGTACCTCGTCGATGATATTGCAGGCTTCTACACCGTATGCTCCGATGTTCTGAACAGCGGCGGCGCCTATCTGTCCAGGAATGAGTGAGAGGTTTTCCATTCCGTACCAGCCGCGACGGATAGCCTGGGCGATGAAGTCGTCGCATATTTCGCCCGAACCCACCTCGACCAGCACCTCGTCGGCTGTCTCGTCCTTCAGGAGTATTCCCTTAATCTCTGATTTAAGGATGACACCCCGATAGTCGCTGAGGAAAAGGAGATTGCTGCCGCAGCCGATGAGGAGCAGGGGCAGGTCGGCGTATTTTTCATGTATGACTGCGAGTGCCTCGCGCAACGCCTCCTCCGAGTCGTATGTGATGAGGGCTCGGGCCTTTACGTTGATGCCGAATGTATTTTCAATTTTCAACTTGCAAATTTAATTTTAGTTTTCATACCTCGTGAGTCGCCAGTTACCTCTCTCTTTGGTGAAGGTAAAGACTTCCTGCAGGCCGTTCGACAGGCCGCTCTTGCGTAGCACAATTCTGTTCTGTCCGTATTCCTGCCCCTTGCGTATGTTGGAGATGATGCCGCTGGGCATCTCGGGACAGAAGGAGTACCATTGGTCTGCATCAATGATTCCGTTGATGCTCTCTTCCCCGTCCTCAGGGTCCTGGATGACGATACGGAGCGGGTCGGCAACGGATTGTGTCTGAAAGATGCTGTCGATGCAGAACTTGGCATAGAAGCTGAGGAAATCGCCCAGGTCGTCATCCTCGAATGTCTCTTCGCGTATGGCGATGAGTTGCCAATGTCCGTCTTCTCGAAGGAACTGGAAGTTGCGTATGGTGCCGTCGTTGAGGTTGATGCGCTGCAGGCTGACGATGGAGTCTTCCTCCATCTCTTCATCGTCCTCTGCCTGCATCTGCGAGGTGTTGCCGTAGAGTGTGGTAAAGTAATCGCCGGAAAGGAAACTCAGTTCAAATTCGGGGTCGAACTCCTCGAGCATTTCGGCAGGGCGCGTTGTGTGTTCTAGGCGTAGAGGATGAACTGTGCGTTCGCGGCGTAAGGTGCTGCTGTGGAGGTAGGCAAAGATGAAATCATTGAAGACACCGTCCAAAGCAGGAGCGCTCTCATCATTCAGAATGAGCTCCTCTTCTTCTGCCTGCAGGGTATCAACAAGGATACTGTCTTCAAACTCCACCTCTTGCTCATCGTTTCTTGCGCCTCGCTCTCTTCCACTACATGAAAGCATGCTTACAACAGCAACAGCAAGCCAAATTACTTTACACTTAATGCTCATTCTGCATTATGAATTCTAAATCGCGTGCAAAATTACAAAATAATTCTTAACTCTTAATTCTTAATTCTTAATTTCTTTGTATTTTTGCAGCCGATAATGGAAAATTGTCAAATTCTTAATGACATGATGATACAGAAAATAGAACAGTTGATGCAGGAAATTTCTGCCCTTCAGGCAAAGAACGTCCAGGAAGCAGAAGCCCTGCGCATCAAGTATTTGAGTAAGAAGGGTGAAATTTCTCAGTTGATGAATGACTTCAGAAGCGTACCTGCCGAACTGAAGAAAGAGGTGGGCATGAAAATCAACGAACTAAAAAACTTTGCCCAGGAAAAGATAAACGCTTTGAAGGACAGCGCAGGAGAAACCGTTGCCGCTGGTGCAGCTGCCATCGACCTGACGCGTACTCCATATCCCATCGCCCTTGGTTCACGCCATCCCCTCACGATTGTCAAGAACGAAATTGTGGATATCTTCAGCCGTCTTGGCTTTACCTTGGCTGACGGTCCCGAGGTGGAGGACGACTGGCACGTCTATAGCAGCATGAACTTTGCCGACGACCATCCTGCTCGCGATATGCAGGATACTTTCTTTGTTGAGTCGCATCCCGACATCATCCTGCGTTCGCATACCAGTAGCGTTCAGGCTCGTGTTATGGAGAGCACCCAGCCGCCTATCCGCGTCATATGCCCGGGCCGTGTCTATCGTAACGAGGCTATCTCTGCCCGCGCTCATTGTTTCTTCCATCAGGTAGAGGGTCTTTATATCGACAAGAATGTCAGCTTTACCGACCTTAAGCAAGTGCTCCTGCTCTTTGCTCAGGAGTTGTTCGGAGCAGACACGAAGATTCGCCTGCGTCCTAGCTACTTCCCCTTTACCGAACCCAGCGCCGAGATGGATGTCAGTTGTCATTTGTGTGGCGGCAAGGGCTGTTCATTCTGCAAACATACAGGATGGGTGGAAATTCTTGGTTGCGGTATGGTTGACCCTGCTGTGCTCGATGCAAACGGCATAGACAGCAAAGTCTATACAGGCTACGCTTTCGGTATGGGCATAGAGCGTATCACCAACCTGAAGTATCAGGTGAAGGACCTGCGCATGTTCAGCGAGAATGATGTTCGCTTCCTCGACGAATTCGTTAGCGCAAGGTAGATATATGATTGGTATATAATAAAATATGAGAGCCTGGGGAAATAATTCTTCAGGCTCTCTTATTTTGTCGGTTGTGTTCTTTACTCGATGGGAATCTTTGCAACCCTTCGGGCGTGGCGGCCGCCTTCGAATTCTGTAGCGAAAAACTCGTCCATGATTTTGCGAGCCATGTCGGTATCGATGAAACGACCGGGCATTACCAGCACATTGGCATCGTTGTGCTGACGGATGAGGTGGGCAATCTCGGGAATCCAGCAAAGGCCGGCGCGGATGCCCTGGTGCTTGTTCAGAGTCATTGAAATGCCTTCGCCCGAACCGCAGATGGCGATGCCAGGATAGACCTCTTCATCTTCTATGCCACGGGCCAAAGCATGTCCGAAGTCAGGGTAGTCGCAGCTCTCCTCTGTGTAGGTTCCGTAGTCGTGAAACTTAAAACCTTTAGCATTGAGATATTCCTTGACGTACTGTTTGAGTGCAAAGCCAGCGTGGTCGCTGGCGATTCCTATTACCTTTACATCCATAATTTGAATTATGAATTATGAATTGTGAATTACAAGCAGGTCAAAGCATCTCTTTGACCTGCTTGTACACGTTCTCTGCTGTGAAACCTAACTTCTCGTCGAGCACTTTGTAGGGAGCGGAGAAGCCGAAGCTTTCCAGGCCCCATATCTTGCTCTCGGGGGCGGCACCGATGAGGAAGCCTTGCAAGTTGACTGGCAGACCGGCGGTCAGGCCGAACACTTTGGCTCCGGCTGGCACTACGCTCTGTTGATAAGCGGCGGGCTGGTTGCGGAACACGCCCTCGGAGGGAACGCTTACGATGCGAACCTTCACGCCATCCTTGCGGAGCAGTTCAGCACCGGCTACCAATGTGCTAACCTCGGAGCCTGTGGCAACCAAAACCACATCGGGATTCGCATCGCTGCCAGCCACAATGTAACCGCCCTTGCGAGCCTGTTCGTAGTCGTTGCCATCGGGCAGGTTCTTGATATTCTGACGGCTGAGGATGAGGGCTGTGGGAGTCTTCATGTTCTCCATCGCCATCTTCCAAGCTGTTGTGGTCTCTTGGGCATCAGCAGGACGCAGTACGAGACAAGAGTTCTCGCCGTGGTGGTTCTTCAACTTCTCCATCAGGCGGATTTGTGCCTCCTGTTCAACGGGCTCATGAGTGGGGCCATCCTCACCGACGCGGAAGGCATCGTGCGTCCAAATGAACTTGACGGGTACTTCCATTAGTGCTGCCATACGAACGGCGGGTTTCATGTAGTCACTGAAGACGAAGAATGTGCCACAAGCCGCAATAACGCCGCCGTGCAGCATCATACCGATGCAGCAGCAAGCCATCGTAAGCTCGGCAACGCCAGCCTGGAAGAAGGCACCCGAGAAGTCACCGGCCTGGAAGGCATGGGTCTTCTTCAGGAAACCATCGGTCTTGTCGCTGTTGCTGAGGTCGGCGCTGGCGCAAATCATATTGGGAACCTGCTCGGCCAGTACGGAGAGACAGGCGGCGCTGGCACTTCGCGTGGCGTCATCAGCCTTCTGGACGCACTTGCTCCAATCAATCTTCGGAGCCTTGCCTGCGAACCACTCAGCTTGCTGTGCGGCCTTTTCGGGATTGGCGGCAGCCCATGCCTTCTCTTCTGCATAGCGTTCGGCAGCCAGTTTCTTCAACTCCTCAGCGCGACGGACATAGAGTTCTTTCACATCGTCGAAAATCTGGAAAGGATTCTCGGGGTCGCCGCCCAGGTTCTTGATGGTATTCTTGTAGGCATCGCCGCCGAGGGGAGCACCATGCGTCTTGCAGTTGCGCTCATAGCTCGAACCGTCGTCCTTAAGGGCACCCTTGCCCATGATGCATTTGCCGATGATGAGGGCGGGTTTGCCTTTCACGGCTTTGGCCTTCTCGATGGCAGCGCGTATCTGGCTGACATCGTTGCCGTTGATTTCCTGCACATCCCAACCCATGGCACGGTACTTGGCGGCTGTGTCCTCGTTCATCACCTCCTTCGTCTCCGTGGAGAGCTGGATGTCGTTCGAGTCGTAGAACATCACCAGGTTGTCCAGACCCAGTGTGCCGGCAATGCGAGCTGCGCCCTGAGAGATTTCCTCCTGCACGCCGCCATCAGAGATGTAGGCATAGATGGTTTCCTTCCCGAAGGTCGGATTGCCTGTATGGGCCGCCAGGAACTTGGCCGCAATAGCAGCACCGACGGCAAAGGCATGTCCCTGACCGAGTGGACCGCTGGTGTTCTCTACGCCGCGTGTGGGGTCGAACTCGGGATGGCCTGTCGTGTGAGAGCCCCACTGGCGCAGGTTGGCCAGTTCGTCGAGGCTGTACTTGCCGATGAGGCATAGCTCAGCATAGAGCATGGGAGCCATGTGTCCCGGGTCGAGGAAGAAGCGGTCGCGCCCCTCCCAAGTAGGGCTCTCGGGGTCGTACTGCAGATACTCGCTGTAAAGCACGTTGATGAAGTCGGCACCACCCATAGCTCCGCCAGGATGTCCACTTTTTGCTTTTTCTACGGCACTTGCAGCCAGGATGCGGATGTTATCGGCTGCACGATTCATTAGTTGTACGCTGTTCATGGTAATTTATGTTGTTTTGATGAAAATTCTTTCAAGTGACAGACAAAGGTACGAATAAGCGAGCGAAATACAAAAGGAAAGCCCAAATTTTTATTTTTATTTCCGAGCGGCAGTACTTTCGACCAAAGGTCAAAGGTACAAATAAGCGAGCAAAAAGCCAAATATATTTGAACTTTTTCAAGCGAAAGTACTTTCTTGCGTTCCAGTAGGCGCTCAGACGCAGTCAACGATGTATGTACCACCACGCAGAATGTCATTAGATAGCAGACTGGAACACGGCTTCTGAGGTCTTATTCATTCGCCTTCATCAACATCACCTGCCAGTTGAGACCAACGCCCTGACGTGTGTACTCTTCGGTCTGATACCCCGCCTTGCTGATGCGCACATGGGGACAAGGTTTCTGCTTCTCGATTGGGATGTAGAGTTTGAAGGAGCCATCCTCTTGCGATGTGCAAGTCACCCCTTCAGCTTCCACCATAGCACCATCGACGGGTTGTCCTTCTTCGTCGACGATGGTGCCCGCCAGCACCCCGTAGGTGTCGTCGCGCTGGATATTGAGGCTCACTTCACGATTGCGCTGAAGGGTTACCACAGTATCCACAGGTTCGTAGCCCTCAGCCTCGAATGTCAGCCGTGCCTCTTGATTGGCAAAGCGTCCGGGCAGGTTCTTGTAGGTGCCCGTTCCGTCCGTTTCAGTCAGTACCAATGTTTTCTCTTCGTTGTCCAGCGTCAGCATCACCTTCAGCGAGTCGGGCGTGGGGAGAGAGGAGTTGGCGGGCGTTGTGTCGTTCAGACGTATTTGGTATTCAAACTCGGCATTATAGTGCCAAGCCCATAACAGCAACATCAAGATGGCCGCTGTTCCTGCTGCTTTCCATGCCACACCTTCCCAGAAGCGCATGCGGTAGCGGTTCCACAGATAATTGTAGGCATTAGGTATCTCGATGAGCATCGATATCGTTCTGACCAGCGCCTTCCGTTTGCGGTAGATGCGTGGGTCGTCTCCATAGTCGTTGATGTTTACGCCCAGGATATCGCCATCGGGGAAGGCGGCTTTCAGCACGGGGTTCAGACATTCGTGTTCGTCACCTGAATAAGATGTGCCGCTCACGATAAAAGGCAGGATGTGATTGCGTCGCCCGGTATCGAGAAAGTGCTGGATTTCCTTGCCCACCCATGCGGATTTGGCTGAGTTTGGGGAACAGATGACGATGAGCCATCGTGCATCATCCAGTTCCTTGGCCAATCCCTCGTTCAGGGACACGGTGTTCAAATCGGATCTGTAACGGAACACCCGCAACTTCTTCGACTTTTCCTCATGTCTTACCACCTCGTCCTTCTCGTTCCTGATAACCACAGGAATACTGTAGGCCTCCAACTTCCGTTGCAGCCACTTCGCCCATTGGTCATCTTTCGAGTTATAACTGATAAACGCTGTATATTTCATAGAAACAATAATCTATTCCTCCAGCATCCGCTTAATCTTCTCCACATCCTCCTCACGTTCTTTGGGTATCACTCCCGCTGCCTTGAACTGCTCGAAATCTTCGAGGGTATCATCTTTTTGATCCTTGAGTTGGCGGTAGATGGGTTCTGATTCGGAGTATTTTCCTTGCAGAAGGAGGGCTGCTGCAAGATTACCGCTAATCCAGATTTGGGTAGAATCAACCGCTAATCCTTCACGTGCCAGTTGTTCCGCTTCGGCGTATTTTTTCAGGAAGATGGCATTGTAGGATTGACTGCCTAGCGCCCCAGCTACATAGGACTCGTAAGCTTCTGGATTGTCTTTCGCCAGCCGCTGGTATATTACTGTCGTCTGTTTAAACATTTCTTCCGCTTCCGTGAAATGTTGGGTGTCGGCGTACAGATTGGCCAGATTATTTATCGTCTTAGCCAAGCCAGGCTCGTAAGCCTTTGGATTGTCCTTTGCCAGACGCTGTCGTATATCTATCGACTGTTTGAATATTTTCTCCGCTTCCGTGAGACGTTGAGTGTTGGAGTACAGAAGTCCCAGATTGTTCAGAGTCCCTGCTACGTCAGGCTCGTAAGCCTTTGGATTGTCCTTTGCCAACCGCTGTCTAATTTCCAGCG
>JAGCNQ010000090.1 GCA_017645845.1 Bacteroidaceae bacterium | reverse complement strand
TATCATTTTGTTTCCTTTTGGTTGGCTATTCCATGTATTTCAGTTGTCATTTCTATTAAAAACGGTTTGCCCCATCACTTCCACCACGTATCACGGCTGACGGCCCTTTCATTGGTGCTGTCCTTTATGCCATACCATACTCAGGGGACAAGCCTCAAAGAATGGTACGGCAATGGAGTGGCGAGAAGAGAGCCTTGCTCACTTCCCTGTTTGCCACTCCTTTACGGACATCCCTCAATGACAGCCGTCGGCAGTGAGGACGGGCGAAAGTTGGAAAAGCAATCTGGTTTTCCCATCAATTTCTCTCTTAGTCACCTCTTGGCTGACGGCTTCATCATTGGGACTGCCCTTTTTAGGATGAGCGAGAAGAAAGCGAAGTGAACACCTGCCTGAAAGTCTTCGGGCAGACTCTCCCACTTGGCTCTCTTCTCCGCATTCCATTCCTGAAAGGGCGTTCCTCAATGGTGGCAGTCAGCCATGAAGTCTGAGAGATGCTGACGGAAAAACATTCTGGCATCCAACATTCCGTATTTCTCGCATCGTACAGGTACGAAGGGAGGATTACGGATAGTTGTCAGCTTATGGGCAATCCCCACAAGAGTGTGTCGGTATGTACAGACAGATGATGAACATTTGTCCGTCCCTACAGACATACACTTGCTTTATGGGCTTGCCGTCCACGCTTTTCTCAATTCATCTTAATGAGTGTTCACTTTCCTTTTTTTCTTGGACAATGTTCTTTATAGTATGCATTCCACTCGATTGCAATCCGACCCGTGAACCTTCGCAGGTATTTCAGTACGCCCGTTAGATACGTTCCCGTGGCAAAGGTAAACTCGCAGATTGGAATGGAAAGTTCAAGCCACAAGGATTTTCGGGAAAATCTCCACGCCGCAAGGGGTAGTATTTTGCCGAAAAAACTTGCCGTATCCAATCTGCAACCTTTGATGAAGCCACAGGAACGAAACAAACGGCGATAGAAATACGCAAAAAAAAACGAAGGATTCATGGAGTACGGATTTGATTCAGTAGGAACTCACTTCACAGCTCCTGAATCCGCAAAAAACAAAAGTTGAACATCAAAAGCAGATTGAATATGTTTAAGTACGCCCTTCTCGACTATGTGCCACAGCGTTACCTCCGTCGTGCATCATTCGACACACTGGAGAACGACCGCTTCATCCTCGACTTCAAGTCAGGCAGACGCTATGCGACCGACAAGGCTTCACGGCTCATCGGCAAGGCTCTCTCATTGATGGACTTGAAGGACACTGTGATAGTCTGCATCCCTGCAAGTTGCCAACAGACCTATACCCGCAGGTTCCGCAATTTCTCTGCCAAGGTGTCTGCCATGTGTGGTGCAATAGACGGGTTCGAGCATATACATGTCATCGGAAAGCGAGAGAAGGTACACATTTGCGGAGAATACGCAGCCGAGGACAACGTGTGGATAGACGAGGATTTCTTCAAGGGCAAGCGCATCCTGCTCATTGACGACATCTGCACATCGGGCAGGACATCGGACGCATTCAAGGAGCGGATGGAATCGGCAGGGGCACACGTCAGAATGGCTATGTTCCTCGCCAAGACAAAGAACTATCGTAGAACAAACAACTATAAGTACAACTGATTATGAACACAGCAGCATTATCCCTGGCTTATGCCAGCCTCTTACCAATGGGCTTCAAACCCGAAGACCGCCCCACCGAGAGATTACAGCGTTTAGGCGCAGAGTCACTAACTGACGCAGAGTTACTTGCCATCCTCATTGGCAGCGGTACGCAGCAGTTCAGCGCAGTGGATATTGGCAACCAAGTATTGGGCAGGTTCAACCATAACCTCAACACATTGGGCAAGGCTCGTTTCGATGAAATGCTCGACATCGAGGGAGTTGGCACACAGACCGCCTGCAAGATACTCGCCGCCGTTGAGTTGGGCAAGCGCAGGCAGATAGCGACACCCGAACTGCATCCCGAAATGAGCACCGCCACCCGTATCTACAACCACATGCTGCCCAAGATGCAAGACCTCGCAACGGAAGAGTTCCACATCCTGCTGATGAATCAGAACTTCCGCCTTATCAAGTCCGAGCGCATCAGCCAAGGAGGTATTACCGAGGTGAGCGCAGATATACGGATTATGATACGTGAGGCAGTTCTTAACAATGCGACCATCATGGCAGTCTGCCATAACCACCCCAGCGGCAGCATACGTCCCAGCAGGATTGACGATACACTGACGCAGAGCGTGAAGAAGGCTTGTGAGGTCATGCGCATCCACTTCCTCGACCATGTTATCGTGACTGACGGAGCATACTATTCCTATCACGAGCAGGGTAAGTTGTAATCATATTCAAACCAAACCGAAGCGCAGTAACAACCCATTAAAACCCATACAGACATGAAAGGAACTAAGAGTTTCAAACAGACCATCCACTCCTATCTGGAGCAGAGGGCAAGCGAGGACACGCTCTTCGCAGAGAAGTACCACGCAGTGAACCGCAGCATCGATGACATCGTGACCTATATCCTCAACGAAGTGATGAAGAGCGAGTGCCACGGCTTCGATGACGATGAAATCTACTCACTGGCTATCCACGCAGCCGAGGAAAAGGACTTGGAGGTGGGCAAGCCGGT
>JAGCNQ010000089.1 GCA_017645845.1 Bacteroidaceae bacterium | reverse complement strand
GGTTATTGTCTTCAGGCGGTAGGCCCATACACACAGAGCAATGAGAAGTATGACGCCTGTCATCACAACGGTGACAAAGACTTCCCACTTAGAACCAAGCGAGAAGGTCATCAGTGTGAGAGGTGCTAACAGGAACAACGCCAGCTCCTGCAGAAGACCTTTCGAGTTGAATTTTGAAGTGAGCGGCGTCAGCACCTTTTATCGTTTGTCGTACATGTCCTCGTAATACTTCTGGTAGTCGCCGCTGGTGACGTTGTCCATCCAGGCCTGGTTGTCGAGGTACCATTTGACGGTTTTCTCGATGCCTTCCTCGAACTGGAGCGAGGGTTCCCAACCTAGCTCTTTCTGAAGCTTGGTGGAGTCGATGGCATAGCGTGCATCGTGTCCCAGGCGGTCAGTGACGTAGGTGATGAGGTCGAAGTCAGCACCCTCGGGACGTCCTAGGAGGCGGTCAACGGTCTTGATGACCGTCTTGATGATGTCGATGTTCTTCCACTCGTTGAAGCCGCCGATGTTGTAGGTCTCAGCGACAGTGCCGCGATGGAAAATGGTATCGATAGCACGTGCATGGTCCTCGACGTAGAGCCCGTCGCGCACGTTCTCGCCCTTGCCATAGACGGGTAGGGGCTTGCGGTGGCGGATGTTGTTGATGAAGAGCGGTATCAGTTTCTCTGGGAACTGGTAGGGACCGTAGTTGTTGGAGCAGTTAGTCACGATGGTCGGCATGCCGTAGGTGTCGTGGAAGGCGCGGACGAAGTGGTCGCTGGATGCCTTGCTTGCCGAATAGGGGCTGTGGGGATTGTACTTCGTTGTCTCGTAGAAGAAATCCTTGCCGTATGCCAGGTGGTGCTCGGAGCTGCTGGCCGTTGTGGTGAAGGGAGGCTCGATGCCTTCGGGATGGGTCATCTCGAGCGCACCATACACCTCATCGGTAGAGATGTGGTAGAAGCGCTTGCCTTCGTACTTCTCGGGCAGGCTTTCCCAATAGAGCTTGGCAGCCTGGAGGAGTGAGAGGGTACCCATGACGTTGGTACGGGCAAAGGTGAAGGGGTCCTTGATGGAGCGGTCCACATGGCTCTCTGCTGCCAGATGGATGATACCGTCTATCTTCTCGTCCTGCATCAGCTGGTAGAAAGCATCGAAGTCGCAGATGTCCATCTTCACGAACTTGTAGTTGGGTTTGTCCTCAACGTCCTTGAGGTTCGCCAGGTTGCCTGCGTAAGTCAGTTTATCCAGGTTGATGATTTTGTACTCGGGGTATTTGTTCACAAAGAGGCGGACGACATGGCTGCCGATAAATCCTGCTCCGCCAGTGATAACGAGGACCCTCTCTGTCTCCCCCTTAAAGGGGGAAGATTTAAAACTACTATTCATGGTTCTTTATAGTATTTATTATAATGTCAATAGTGTTGTCAGTGTCATATAGGACCTGTTCGTTAGTAAAGCGCAAAACTTTATATCCCTTCTGCTCCAGCCAGTCCTGTCTCTCTTTATCTTCTTTTTGTTGTTCTTCTGTGAAGTGATAGTCTCCGTCTAGTTCAACTATTGTCATAGATTGTCGAAAGAAGAAGTCAACTATGTATTCTCCAATGATGTATTGTCTTCTGCATTTTTGTCCTAATCCACTGCTTTTTGCTATCTGCCAGAAAACAGATTCTGCTTCTGTCATGTTGCTTCGATTTGCTTTGGCATTGTTTTTAAGCAACTTATATTCGAGAGTATCTGCAGTGTGCCATCTCATAGCATTTAGCTTATTAAGTCTCCCTTTAAGGGAGATTTAGAGGGTCTTTGGTCTGTAGATAAATGGGCTATCGAAGTCCTTGAGGCAAGGGTGGCGTGTGTCTTTCTCGCTCAGAAGGGCTTTCTCCGTGGGGATGCGCCAGTCGATGCCGAGACTCTCGTCCATGATGGAGATGCCGCCGTCGGCCTCGGGATGATAGAAATCATCGCACTTATATTGGAAGACAGCAATCTCGCTCAGTACGGCAAAGCCATGAGCAAAGCCCTTGGGTACGAAGAACTGCCGGTGATTGTCCTCGGTCAGTTCGACTGCCACATGTTGCCCGAATGTAGGGGAACCCTTACGGATATCAACAGCTACATCCAGTACGGCACCTTTCACGCAGCGCAACAACTTGCTTTGGGTAAAAGGCGGACGCTGAAAATGCAATCCGCGCATGACACCGTACGATGACATGCTTTCGTTATCCTGCACGAAGTTAATGGGGCAGACCTTCTGCTCGAATTCCCGTTGGGAAAAGGATTCGAAGAAGTAGCCTCGGGCATCCTTGAATACCTTTGGCTCTATGATTACTACGCCTTCAATGGCGGTCTTGATTACTTCCATTTCTGTATGTTGTTAATACATGTCTCAAGCGAGTCAACCCAATAGGGCACTTCCACGCCGAATGTCTCGCGGATGCTGCGCTTGTCCAGTACGGAGTAGGCGGGACGCTTCACGGGGCTAGGGAATTCTGTCGAGTAGCAAGGCTGTATGTCGCAGTCTTTGTGCCCTGCTATGCGTGCAATCATCTGCGTGAAGTCGTACCACGAGCAGACGCCTTCGTTCGAGAAATGATAGGTGCCGCAAACGGGTTTTGTAAGGATGACCTGAATGGCTTTTGCCAGGTCGAGGGCATACGTTGGAGTGCCGCACTGGTCGAAAACAACCTTGAGCTGGGGCTTTGTGGCGGTGAGCTGGAGCATCGTCTTGCAGAAATTCTTTCCGAATTCGCTGTAAAGCCACGCGGTGCGGATGATGACGAAGTTCCCTCCCACTTTCCTGATTCGTTCCTCTCCCAGAAGTTTTGTCTCGCCATAGACACCCGTCGGTGTGCCTTTCTGGTCAGGGCGGCAGGGGGTGTTGTACGGTTCTTTTCCGAAGACATAATCGGTGGAAATCTGAATGAGCCAGCCTCCTACTTCCTTCATGGCCTTGGCCAGATTCTCGGGAGCTATGGCGTTGAGCTTCTCAACCAGGGTGTATTTGTCAGGGTCTTCGGCAGCATCAACGTTTGTCCATGCTGCACAATTCACGATGGCTTGTACCTGATATTCCTTGACCATAGCACGGATGGCATCCAGGTCGGTGATGTCCAGGTAGGTGGTTTCCAGTCCCTCCACCTGGTTGATGTCTGTGAAGATATATCTGTCAGTCGAATTCTTCGCAACGATGCGCATCTCGTTGCCCAACTGTCCGTTGGCTCCTGTGACAAGTATGTTCATTCCTTGTGTCGCATTATATTTGTGCACAAAGATAGAAAAAAAATATGGAAATGTTACAATTCGTTAATTATTTTACCTTTTATAAGTGCGAGAAAGGAAAAAACGATTGTAACATCGGACAACCGGAGACTTTTCAGGCATCTTCTAATCCACTGTCCGGCCAGTTCACGAGATAGACTTGTTCAGTGGCACGGGTGATGGCGGTGTAGAGCCAGCGGAAGTAGTCTGGTGTCAGCATCTCTTCGGTGATGTATCCCTGGTCAATATAGACGTGCTCCCACTGTCCGCCCTGAGCCTTGTGGCAGGTGACAGCGTAGGCGTATTTGATTTGCAGGGCATTGTAATAGATGTCCTGACGCAGTCGTTTCATCCGGTCACGTTTGTTGGTCAGTTCGGGATAGTCTTCCCAGACGGAATTGAAGAGGGCCTCTTGTTGTTCGCGGGTCAAGGCAGGGGCTTCGCTCTGAAGAGTGTCGAGCAGGACGGTCACTTCCATCTCTTTGCAGTCATAGTCGGGAAATGTCAAAGTGGCATCGGCAAAGCGGAAACCATAGAAAGAGCGTTCGTTGCGGAGACGGCTGACGACAGCCACATCGCCGTTCGCAATGAATGCCATTGAACATTCGCCTCCTTCATTTTTGAGTTTTGAATTTTGAATTTTGAATTCTTGTTCCGTCCAGTAATAATTGTTCTTTGCCACCATGATGAGGTCGCCTCCGGAAAGCTCTTCCTCATAATCGAGTATGCGGCTGCGGATGCCGCTGTTGAAGATGTTGGCGCGTTTGTTGCTGCGTGTCACCACAATGGTGCCGTCGGTGCCGTGCTGGCGGTAGCTGTCGCTGAGCGTCTCGATGAGTTCGTCGCCTGGAAGCACGCGCACATCGGGGAAACTCTTGCCCCGGAGCTTCGGAAAAGCCGACATCTCGTCATCTTGTATGACACGGCGTAGCATCGTAGCGTTCCACAGGATGCCCGATTCTTCAAGTTGCCGCACCACCTGGGTCAGGCAGAGTTCCGTCACTTTCATGCCGTAGCCCTCCAGTATGTTGCGGTTCAGGGCCGGACTCTCCTCCTCGCCTACGGGCGGTAGCTGTGCCGTATCGCCCACAAGCAGCAGGCGGCAGCCCTCGCAGGAATAGACGTAGTGCATGAGGTCATCAAGCAGACGGCCTGTACCGAAAATGGATGAGCCACCAGCCTCGTTTGCAATCATTGATGCTTCATCCACGACAAAGAGTGTGTCCTGCTGCAGGTTGACGTTGTTTTGGAAGACGTCCATTTCGGTGATTGACTTCTGGCGGTATATCTTCCGGTGTATAGTGAAGGCCGGTGCTCCTGCGTATGAAGACAGGACCTTGGCGGCCCGTCCCGTCGGTGCAAGCAGCATGACACGTTGCTGCAGCTGTTGCATGGTGCGCACCAGTGCAGCCAAAAGTGATGTCTTGCCTGTGCCGGCATAGCCCTTGAGCAGGAAAACAGCATCGCGTTCTCGTGAAAGAAGAAAATCGGAGAGCAGGAAAATTGCTTTTTCCTGTTCTTTTGTCGGATTGTGGGTGAAGTTCTCCCTGATAAGAGCCCCTAATTCTTCACTTATTGCCATTCTTTGATAAAAAAAAGACTATTTTGTCGTATATGTGAATAAATCTTTTTATTTTTGCGATGCGAAATTATAAAAAAAATTACATATAACGTCATGAAAAAGGGAATAAATGTTATTTTGGGTATCTGTGCCGTCGGTTTGCTCTTCATTTGCTGGCGTAGCATTCGTGATACCGAGAACTTCGACGCAGAAGTCGCAGGTCGTGAAAATGTAGTGAAGGCTCGTCTTATGGAGATCCGCAGTGCGGAGGAAGCCTACAAGGCCCAGCACGATGGTATGTACTGCGCAGACTGGTCGGAACTTATCAAGTTCGTGAAGGAAGGCAAACTGCCTGTAGTCATGAAGCAGGGTGTGCTGACCGAGGACCAGATGAACAAGGGTCTGACCGAAAGCAAGGCAGCCGCTATCGTCAACAGCGGCGACCAGGCAGCCATCGCAGCAGCAGGTCTGCAGAACTTCCGTCGCGATACCGTCTGGGTTTCGCTGCAGGACTCTCTCTATAACTACGAAGGCTTCGTTGCAGACTCCATGCGTTACATCCCCTTCTCCCAGGGTGATACCTTCGAGCTCATAGCATGTCCCAACACGACACGTTCCGGCAGTATCATTCAGGTGATGGAGTGCAATGCTCCTGACAGCAGCTTCCTCAAGGGAATGGGCAAGGCTGGCAAGCGTCTCATCTACAATCGTAATGAAGAGGCTAATGCCAAGGGTGCTTATTCTGGTCTGAAGATAGGAGATGCCGGCAACAACTGGAACAACAATGCTGGCAACTGGGAGTAATTCACTTACTGGCTATAGACTATCCATCCGCTTCGGTGCGGATGGATTTTCTTTTTCTGTGAGCAGCACACTCGACGGCTCGGTTGTGCAGTCAGACCGGTTTCCGGTTCCTGAGGCGTCGGCATCGGACGATGTCCTGCGGCAGGCCTTGCGGAAACCATATCTGATGGACTATCGGTTCCAGAGCGTAGAACTTGTTGCAGACACGCAGACCACCATCGTTCCCCTGGAACATTTCAGCAAGGGCGACATGCTGGCCTTCTACCGCCTCTGCTTCCCCGGACAGCAGGTCAGTGTGGCCGACATGCAGTATCAGATACTCTCATCGCTCGAAGCCGTAATGATTTTCCGTCTCGAGCAGACACTCCTGCGCATTGTGCAGGAGTGCTATCCCGATGTGAGAGTCTGTTGTACCGATGCTCAGCAATTGGAACATTTCGCATCCTTGCAGGAGAGGCGTCTCGTCCCTGCCGATGCAGAGCAGCGCGATGCCTACGTAAGCTTCGGGGGGAAGCGTTTCTTCATCGCCGTATTCCTGCGCAATAAGCTGCAGTATGCCGGTTCTCAGGCTGCGGATAACGACAGCGACCGTACTTTCCTGTTGCTTGGCATCTGGAAGGCCCTTGACATGCATGCCCAGCGCGATGTCTGCCATCTGGAGGACGCATCGTCCGACCTGCAAAAGACTTTAGGAGAATATATACTTAATATTGAGTGAAGAACGAAGAACTAAGAGTGAAGAATCAAAGTAACCATCGGGAGTTGGGAGGTAAATATTATTCTTCATTCTTCATTCTTCACTCTTCATTTTCGAAGAAATGCGTATCATCACTGGCAAATACAAAGGGCGGCATTTCGAGGTGCCTCGTTCCTTCCAGGCGCGTCCGACGACGGACTTTGCTAAGGAGAACCTTTTCAATGTCCTGCAGGGGTATATTGATTTCAGTGAGGCACCGACGGCCCTCGACCTTTTCTCCGGAACGGGCAGCATCACATTGGAACTTGTCAGTCGTGGCTGCGGGCGTGTCATCAGCGTAGAGCTCGATGCCCGTCACCATCGCCTCATCAAGCAGTTCCTCGACAAGTTGCAGGACGAAGCGGCTGTGCCCGTTCGCGGCGATGCCTTCCAGTTCGTGGCAAAGTGCCGCGAGCAGTTCGACTTCATCTTTGCCGACCCCCCATACGTCTTGCCGCAGATACCAGAGTTGCCCGACATTATTCTGAACCGTAATCTGCTCAAGGAAGATGGCCTTTTCGTTCTGGAGCACGGAAAGAGCAACGATTTCTCCCAGCATCCGCGCTTTGTGGAGCACCGCAGCTACGGCAGCGTCAACTTCTCGTTTTTCCAATAAAACTAAGGATTGTACGCGGCACATATGTGGAACTTTCTACGCCAAACTACCCCCATTTAACATTTAACAATTTTAACAAAATAGCCGCGCTTGGCGGCTATTCTTTATTCTATCAGGACTTAACCATCTGTTTTCCAGCGATTCTGCCATAAGGAAAGGAACCTTCATACCCCTTACAACAGCACCTTTTGAGCCAGATTTTTGCCAGCTACCAACCAAATATGCCTCTTTTCAGCTCCTGAAAACACCAAAACGGAGTCTCCAAAGTGAGGATATTACACATCTTTCGTCACTATTGGCTTCTATCACGGCAAGTTTTATGTTCTGAACGTCGTTCATAAGCTATTATTTGTCTGTATTATTTTCTTGTTCTATGATTCTTCTTTCCAAATTCTCTAGCATCTTCAGGTCGTCGGCATCAGCTCTTTGTGCCTCCACCTGTTTACGCTTGGTGTTGAAAACATCATAGACCAGCTTAGCAGTTTGTTCTGCTTCATAGTTTGTTATACTGCCGACACCATGCAGTATGTCTTTTTCTTGAAATGCCAGCAAACTGTCCACATTCTTGCGCCAATAGTCAAGTGTGAGATCTCGGCGGCCCTTCACCCGTTCTTCGGCACTTGTTAGGAAGATATCTACCAAACGATTCAAAGAGTCAATTTCTTCATTCTGCAGATAGTTCTTAGCTATGATAACATCACCCTTTCGCACGATGCTGCCTTTCCATGTAGTAAGTCCCATATTGGGCTGGGTGGCATCTGCCCGACTGACAATCAATTCTGCGGCCGTCTTATGAGTTACAGCATAGAGCAGTTTGTTCTGCGTCTCTGCAAAGAACATCTGAGTTGCTTTGTCGCTCTTTTCATAGTCGCTGCTTAGTGCAAAAAGATCTCGTATCTTCTGATAGAAGCGTTTCTCCGAAGCACGGATATCACGGATACGAAGCAGCAATTCATCGAAATAGTCTGGTCGTCCGTCAGGATTCTTCAGACGCTCATCATCCATCGTAAATCCTTTCACCAGATATTCCGTCAGATGCTCTGTGGCCCACTGCCTAAACTGAGTGCCACGAACACCTCGCACCCTATATCCCACAGCTAATATCATCTCAAGTGAGTAGAATACCACGTTATAATTCTTGCCATCAGCGGCAGTTGTTAAGAAATCCTTAACAACTAAACTTTTATCCAACTCTCGCTCTTTTAGTATGTTAGAGATATGCATACTAATGTTTGGCTTGGAGGTGGCAAAAAGTTCTGCCATTTGTTGCTGGTTCAGCCATATCTTGCCATCCTTGGCATAGAGTGCTACTGATGCTCTCCCGTCAACTGTCCAATATATGATGATATTCTGCTGTTCGTTCATATTCTATTCACATTTTACCCTTTCTCAGAAATGAAGGGATGAAAACAAATAAAGCAATAAACAAAGCTATGACATATTTGCGAATGATTCAGTCATTGTAATCTTACAGTCCACCAGAAGTTTTTGGTTAGTACCCGTCTCGCGACGTTTCTTGGGTACAAAGTTACGAATAAGCGAGCGAAAAACCAAATTTATTTGAGTTTTTCCGAGCGTGGAGGACTCCGGCTTGCCGCCTGAGCACCTACTGGAGCGCAAGAACTTCTTTGATGCTTTAGCACAAAGGCGCGATTTTTAGACTCTTTAGAGTAAAGGTGCAATGTTAGTTGCGACTAAAATCGCGGAACGACAGTATGTCAAATTTACGATTTTTTGGGGCAGAAAGAAATAAAAAAAGAGCAAAATATATGCTCCTTAAACCCCAGTTCTCCCCATTATGGGGGAGTCAGAGTGGTTTTTAACTTCTTGATTTGCAAGTTGTTGCAGAAATTGTTAAAAATGTTATTTGTTAAATTGGGGTAGTTTTACCCTGCTTCTTATATATATAATGTATATAAAAATTAATAATGTAT
>JAGCNQ010000088.1 GCA_017645845.1 Bacteroidaceae bacterium | reverse complement strand
GCGCTACCATCCCAAGTATCAAAAGCACAGCAGCGGTGGCTACTGCAGAGAGAAGCACAGTCAGCTTCTCTGCAGTATCCATCAAAAGGTATTCTTTCTGCAGCTCCAGATAGTTCTTCGTTTCTGACCAGAACGACTGCAGATTTTCAGAGTAGTTCATTGAACATTAACCATTGAACATTCCTATTCCCCTTCTCTACTCGCAAAGGGGGTTGCGTGAGGCATTCAGTCTTCTTCTTTCACTGCCTGCAACTCTTCGGCAATCTCGTCCACCAGATCGGTCATCTCCTTACGGTTGAGCTTGATGCCGCGCTTGCGCAGAGCTTCTGCAATTTTCACACGAAGGTCGCTGCCCTTCTCGGGGGCAAAAAGTAAACCACAAGCAGCACCTACGAGGGCACCACCAACGAAAGCTGTAAAGAATTCAAATGATCTCATTGCTTTTCTCCTTTCTTTTTTAAGTTCGTAGTTTTATTCCTGTTCTTTAATCCGGAATCCGTAATGCGTTTTACACTACTTTTCACGTTATTTGCCTACAAATATAGTTATTTTTAGTATTCTTGGTGCACAAAAAGAGAGAAAAATGAAGAAAAAGAAGTTTTTTCCATAAAAATTATTGGATTTCTATAGAAAAAGTAGTACTTTTGCATGAAATTAAACTAAAGAAAATAACCCAAAAACTTAAAAACATAAAAACAAACCGTATGAAAAAAATTCTTTTGATGTGCGCTGCTGTCTGCGCTGTGTTTATGATGTCTTCATGTAAGAGTAAAGAAAGTGCTTATAAGAAGGCTTACGAGAAGGCAAAGGCTCAGCAGACTGAGCAAACAGTGACCACCACCACTCCCGTTCAGCAGGTGACCACTCAGACCGTGACTCCCGTCACCACAACTCCTGTAACTGACTACAGCAACGTAGCTGTTCGCAACGAGAGTGTTGCCTTCGTTGAGGGTAGCCCCTTGAAGCTGTATGGTGTGGTTGTAGCATCTGTAACCATCAAGAGCAATGGTGTGGCTCTCATGCAGAAGCTCGCAGGTCAGGGCAACAACAGTTGCGTGGTACAGGCTCAGGTAAACGGTCAGACATTCTATCGTGTTGTTGCTTGCAGCTTCGACACGAAGCCAGAAGCCGCTCAGAAGCGCTCCCAGCTCGAGGGACAATATCCCGGCGCTTGGTTGCTGTATAAGAAGTAAATAAGCAGGGAGTTCGCTCTCCATATTATATATAATGTGGGAAGAGTTCTGGCAATAGACTACGGGGTCCGTCGCACCGGTTTGGCTGTGACGGACCCTTTGCAAATCATCCCTGGCGGTCTGACCACAGTCGAGACACCGAAACTGTTGGCTTACCTGAAGGACTACCTCTCGAGGGAAAACGTGGAGCGCTTTGTGGTGGGCCTGCCCAAGCAGACAAACGGGCGCGACAGCGAGAACCTGCCAAGAGTGCAGGCCTTCGTGGCTCAGCTGCAAAAGACTTTCCCAAGGGTGCCTGTCGATATGTGGGACGAGCGCTATACGAGCGTGCTGGCTCAGCAGGCTATCCTGCAAAGCGGCATCGGCAAAATGGCGCGTCGCAACAAAGCCCTCGTAGACGAGGTGAGCGCCACCATCATCCTGCAAGGATGGATGGAGAGGGGGAAAATTTAAAAATTGAAAAGGTGAAAAATTGAAAAATTAAAAGATTGAAAAATTGAAAAATTCAAAAGACCCTCTAATTCTCCCTTAAGGGAGACTTTTTCCTCCCCCTTATGGGCAATTGCCCGTTGGTAGCGGAGCAATTGGGGAGGGCTTTGCCCGACGGAGGGCAAAAGTTAGAGGGGGTCCGAAGTTGACAAGTGAGAAGTGAGAACGATAATCAAACAAACTAAATGATTTTACCTATATATACTTTTGGTCAGCCTGTGCTTAGGAAGGAGGCTGAGGAGATTGACAAAGACTATCCGGGGCTGGAGCAGCTCATCAAGGATATGTACGAGACGCTGGAACGCAGCGAGGGCATTGGATTGGCTGCCCCGCAGGTGGGACTTCCCATACGGCTGGCCATCATCAATCTGGACGTCATCAGCGAGGACTTGCCACAATACAAGGGGTACACCCAGACGTTCATCAATCCCTACATAGAGGAGTATGACGAGAGTGAAACCGATGTTATGGAAGAAGGTTGCCTCAGCTTGCCCGGCATTCACGAAAAAGTGAAACGCCCGAAACGCATACGCGTCACCTATCAGGATGAGAACTTCCAGGAGCATGATGAGTGGGTGGACGGTTATCTGGCCCGAGTGATGCAACATGAGTTCGACCACCTGGACGGAGTGGTCTTCACCGACCACCTGAAAGGCTTGCGCCGACAGCTCACCAATCCCAAACTTCAGGACATCCGGAAAGGCAATTTCTCCTGCAACTATAAGGTGAAGGTGAAAAGGTGAAAAGGTGAAAAATTGAAAAATTGAAAAGGTGAAAAGGTTAAAAAGTGAAATGGGAGTAAAACGATTATTCTTGATTCTGGCTATGCTTATCGGCGTAGCATCTTCACCTTTTCCCTTTTTCTCCCTTTCACCCTTGATGGCTCAGATTAACACGGACCGCGTCCTGCTGATGGGACGCAACGCTTTGTACTACGAGGACTATGTGCTCGCCATCCAGCGCTTCAATATGGTCATCAATGTGAAGCCCTGGTTGGGAGAACCTTATTTCTACCGCGCTCTGGCAAAGTATTATCTCGAGGACTATCAGGGGGCCGAGATTGACTGCAACAATGCTGTGGAGCGCAATCCCTATGCCCTCAACCACTATGTCCTGCGTGCCCTTTGCCGCATCAACCAGGACCGTTATGCCTTAGCCGAAGAAGACTACCAGAAGGCACTTTCCATCAATCCGCTTGACCATAACTCCTTGCATAATATCGTACTGTGCCAGATAGAGCAGAAGAAATACGAAAGGGCAGACTCCTCGCTCGACGTGATGATACGGCATTGGCCAAAGGAGCCAGAGCAATATACCATGAAGGCACAGGTCTCCCTGCTACGCACAGATACCATTCAGGCTGAGAAATGGACGGACAAAGCCCTTGAACTGGACGAATATGACGGACGGGCTTGGAGCCTCAAGGCTATGTTCCAGGCAAGCCGCAAGGAATACAAGGAAGCTGAGACATCGCTCGACAAAGCCATCACGCAGATGCCGCGAATGGCGGGCCTCTACGTCAACCGTGCTCTGACGCGCTACAATCAGGACAATCTGCGCGGAGCGATGTCCGACTATGATGCCTGTCTCGACCTGGAGCCCCGCAACTACATCGCCCACTACAACCGAGGCCTGCTTCGTGCCAGCGTGGGCGAAGACAACCTCGCCATCGAGGATTTCAATTTCGTACTTGATTTGGAGCCCGACAATACCATCGTTCTCTACAACCGAGCCCTCCTGCTGGACAACATCGGGGATTACAATGGGGCTATCCGCGACATCAGTGCCGTCATCAAGGACTATCCCGAGTTCTGGGACGGCTATCGCCAGCGTGCAGCCATCAAGCGGAAGATAGGCGACACGAACGGAGCCGAGCGTGACGAGTTCAAGGTGCTTCAGGCACGTTTGGATGCTGCTGCAGGCAAGAAACATGCTGTGCGCACCCGAAAGAAGAGCGAGCGCAATATCGAGGACTATGCGGCCCTCGTCGAGGAAGACACACACGAGGAGGAGAACGAATATGTGAGCGAGTATCGCGGCAAGGTGCAGAACAAGCAGACCGAGCTGCATCCAGAACCAATCTATTCACTCTCATATTACAAACGTGCGTCCGAAACCAATACATACGTCGCCTTCTGTCCTCAGATTGAGGAACTCAACATTCATCGTGTGCTTCCGCAGCAACTGTACCTGACCGATAACATAGCCCCGATGACCGCAAAGCAGACAGAGGTGCATCAAGCCTCTGCTATCGCCCTTTCCGAGCAGTTAGAACAGACTCCCGAAGACGCTAACCTGCTGATGCGAAGAGCGCTCGACTACTATCATATCCGCGACTTCGAGAATGCTGTTGCCGACATGAATGCCCTCATTTCAATTCACAATACACAATTCACAACACAGCCCTCCCTGAATACCCAGACGACTGAACGGTCAGACAACCTACTCGCTCTGGCATTCATTCTGCGTGCACAATGTCGGTTTGCCCAACTTGAGGTGTCGCGAACGACAGCATCTGCTTCCGACCTCCGTCTGGGCTATCTGATGGTTGTTCAGGACTACAACAAAGCATCCGACATGATGCCCGATGTTCCTTTCCTGCATTACAACATCGGTTGTGTACAGGTTCAGTTGTCCGATTATCTGGCTGCCCAAAAATCCTTCAGCCGAGCCCTTGAAATCGACCCGCATTTCCCGAGCGCTTATTACGGAAGAGGCGTTGCCTACATCCTCGGCGGACAGACTGAACAGGGTCTCAGCGACCTCTCTCAGGCGGGAGAATACGGACTCTATACCGCATACAACCTTATCAAGAAATACTCACAGACGAAGAAATAAATCTCATCCATACAATTTTATAACATTTTAGTAACCAGGGAACAAAATACATTTATATGAACAAACACTATAAATCGCTATGGGCGTTTCTCCCCGTCATCCTGCTGTTTGTTTTTGTCAGCAAGACTACGGCCTGCACGTCGTTTATCATCTCCGGAAAAGCCACCAAGGACGGCAGACCGATGATTTTTAAGAATCGTGATACGGGGGACCAGAACAATGTCGTGGTGGTGGCACAGGGTGAACGCTACCGATATATGGGAATCGCCGCCTCCTGGGACAAGGCACCCCTCAGCGTCTGGGGCGGTCATAACGAGGCGGGCTTTGCAATCGTGAACACAGCAGCATACAACATGAACGGCTGCAAGGGGAAAGATACTGACAGCGACGGCAGGGTGATGCGTCGTGCTCTGGAGGTTTGCCGCACTTTAGCCGATTTTGAGCATCTGCTTGACACGCTGCCCAAGCCTCTTAATGTGAATTCAAATTACGGGGTACTGGATGGCGAAGGCGGATGTGCCTATTATGAAACGGGCGACTCAAATTTC
>JAGCNQ010000087.1 GCA_017645845.1 Bacteroidaceae bacterium | reverse complement strand
TGAGGTGGGGGAGGGTATCAGGAAAAGAGCCAGCAGGGTTGACAGCATGAGGGCTTGCAAGCCGACTTCTGTGCCGTCCCAACGGGTGCAGCCCTGAATCAGGAAGGCCACAACGCCCAGCAGCACGCCCATCACTACCATAGGATGCAGGCGAATGAGACGACGCTTAACAAATCCCCAGAAAGTTAATGTCCCACTTGTTTCTTGGAGAGATGATATGGGTGAGGCTTTCTTCCATCGCCCATCATACGCATACCCCATGACGAAACCCGAGAGGATGAAGAAGAAATCCACACCCAGGAAACTGTGATAGAATTCATTCACAGGTGCCGGCCAAACGTAGAAACTCTTTGCATCGTTGAAGACATGATACATGAGTATCATCAGGGCTGCCACGCCGCGCAATCCGTCAAGAATATCGTACCGAGGTTTAGACATGAGGAGTTTAAGAAGTTTAAGAAAGACCCCCTCTAGCTCCCCCATTAAAGGGGGCGACTGGGGTTTAAGAAGTTTAAGAGGTTTAAGAAGTTTAAGGGGTTTAAGAAGACCCTCTAAATTCCTCCGTCGCGACTGGGGGAGTCGCGACGGAGGAGAGAGGGGGTCTGGGGTTTAATCTTATTTCTTATTGGCGTAGATGTAATAGCTGATGCCGCGGCGGACGTTTTCAATGACTGCTTCCGACGATACAGTTGCTCCGGTCACTACATCCACCTTGCACTTCTCGGCTGTCTTGACGGGCAGTCCGTTCCATTTCTTCATCAGCCCCTTCTCGACCATATCGAAGTACTTGGGGGTCTCTTCGTTCTGGAGGGCTTCGACGCGCAGCACCTTGCCGCCCTTGATATAGACCTTTACTGGTGTCTGGGCAACATAGCCCTCTATGTCTGTGGCGAGAGAAGTGGTGTTTATTACTGTGACATCTTTCTCCTTCGTCATTATCGGATCGTTTGTTGTCTGACTTGTCAGAAAGAGAAATGCTCCAATAAGGAGGAAAATATTTTTATTCATATTTGGTTTGCTGTTTATGGGGTTTAAGGAGTTTAAGAAAGACCCCCTCTAGCTCCCCCATTAAAGGGGGCGACTGGGGTTTAAGAAGTTTAAGAAGTTTAAGGGGTTTAAGAAGTTTAAGGGGTTAAGGGGTTAAGGGGTTCTTACTTCTTCTTTCTTGTCATTTCCACGAGTTTGCTCATGTGTGTCGGGATGGGCAGTTGCTGTGGGCACTTCTTGAGGCATTCGCCGCAGTCCTGACACTTGTTGGCTCTTGCAGCCGCGGGAATGGCAGCACGATAGGCTTCAAGATATGCTTTGCTCTTCTCCTCGAAGTCGGGTGCCGAGCTGTCGGGTAGGGGAAGCCGCCCTTCGACCACAGCCTTGTTGTAGAATGCGAAGTTGCCAGGAATATCGACTCCGTACTTGCAGGGCATACAATAGGCGCAGGTCGTACAGCCTATCGTGTCAAGTCCCGACATCTTGTCGGCGATGCGTGCCAGCAACTCGTTATCCACCGTCGTGCAGGGCTCAAGTGGCGAGAAGGTGTCCAGGTTCTCCTTCAGGTGCTCCATACGGTTCATGCCGCTCAGGGTGGTCAGCACATCGGGATGCGATGCTACCCAGCGGAATCCCCAGCGGGCAGGTGTGTCGTCCTTGCGTGCACGGCTCATCTGTTCGCGGATATCATCTGACACATTAGCCAGGGAGCCGCCTCGGAGGGGTTCCATGATGACAGCCTGAATGCCCAGCTTCTCGAGCCTGCCGTAGAGGTATTCTGCATTTGCATCGCCCCTACGTCTGCCACCACGCCTCTGAGCATAATTCCAGTCGAGATAGTTCATCTGAATCTGCACGAAGTCCCAATGATACTTGTCGTTGTTGTCGAGCAACCAGTCGAAGACCTTCACATCGCCATGATAGCTGAATCCGAGGTGACGGATGCGACCTGCCTTACGCTCCTCGAGGAGGAAGTCCAGCAGTCCGTTGTCAATGAAACGTCCGCGAAGGTTGTCCAGCCCACCGCCTCCGACGCTATGCAGGAGATAGTAGTCAATATAGTCAACCTGAAGCTTGCGGAACGAATTCTCGTACATCTCCTTCGACTTCTCGAAAGACCACAGACTCTCGTTCTGGTTGGACATCTTTGTGGCGACATAGTACTTGTCGCGCGGATGACGGCTCAGCGCCAGGCCTGTAGCTGTTTCGTTCTGTCCGCCACCATACATGGGGGCTGTGTCAAAATAATTCACACCATGAGCCAGTGCATAATCGACCAACTCGTTCACGGCCTCCTGTTCGCGCGGCAGACGCATCATACCGAAGCCGAGCAGCGAGATTTTCTCACCCGTACCGTTCTGAGTGCGGTAGGTCATAGCACTTTCTATATCTCCTTCTAAAGGGGAGATATTCTGACCTGGTTCCTCCCCCTTCAAGGGAGAACTAGAGAGGGTCTGTAGTGGCTTTATCGTTATAAGCGTTAATGCCGTGGCGGAACCCAATCCCAATCGCTCCAAAAACTGGCGGCGATTCATCTCGTGTACTTTCTTACAATTCTTTTTCATGTCTAATCACTTTTTTTATTAGACGCGCGAAAGTGGAAAAGGTTTAATCGCTGAGCGAATAGGGCTTGCCGGTAGTGATGCAACGCTTCTTGTTGGGGGTGCTGCTCATGACGAACTCGAGGGTGCCACCCTGCATGATGTCAGGATGCCTCAGATAAAGCTTGTCGTAGGTTTTTCCGTTGAGCCGCACTTCCTTGACGTAACGTTTCTTGTCACTTACTCCAGGAGCTTTGATTGTAAACAGTTTCCCGTTGGGCAGGGTGAGTTTGCAGGAAGGAACATAGGGCGCTCCGAGGACATATTGGTCGGAACCCGGGCAGACGGGGTAGAAGCCCATCGCCGTGAAGATGTACCAAGCAGACATCTGTCCGCAGTCATCATTGCCGTGCAGACCGTCAATATTGTTGACGTACATACGGTTCATTATCTCACGGAGCCAATACTGACTCTTCCAAGGTTGCGAGGTCCAGGCATAGAGGTAGGGGATGTGGTGACTTGGCTCGTTACCATGAACATAGCCACCAAGTAGGCACTCTTCTTCTATGTCCTCGTTGTCCTCATAGTACTTCTTGTCGAGAGGTTCCGCAAAGAGGTTGTCGAGGCGTTCGATGAACTTTTTATCACCTCCGAAACACTCAATCATACCCTTCACATCGTGGGGAACATGGAAAGAGTAGTTGGCGCTATTGCCCTCGATGAAGCCTTCTCCGTAAGTCTGTAGGGGAGAGAAGTCCTTCTTCCAGCTGCCATCCTTATACTTCGGACAAGCCAGTCCGAGGGCAGGATTGAAGACATTGCGGTAATTGAGTGCACGCTTACGGAAGGTCTCTGCCATTTCGTTGTCGCCAGCATCAAGAGCAGCCTGATAGATGGTCCAGTCGTCGTAAGCATATTCCAAGGTGTTGCTGGCACTGGTGCCGCAATGGTCATAGGGGACATAGCCATACTGAATGTAGTCTGTCAAGCCTTCCATCCACTTGGAGTTGGCAGTCGCTTTCATAGCTGCGAGCATAGCCTTTTTGTCCTTAATGCCGAGCTTCTTTGCAACATCCGAGAGGACAGCCACAGAATGATAGCCGCTCATGCACCAGCCTTCATTAGCCATCAGATACCAGACAGGCAGCAAGTCAAGGGCACTCTGCTGCTGGATGCGAATCATGCTCTCAGCCATATCTGCACCTTGCTTGGGTTTGATAAGGTTGAGTAGGGGGTGTTCGGCACGATAGGTGTCCCAAAGAGAGAAGATGGTGTAGTTCGTAAAGCCGTCAGCCTGATGAATCTCCATATCATTGCCGCGATACTTGCCATCGACATCCATATAGACAGAAGGGTTAATCATCGTATGATAGAGGGAGGTGTAGAAGAGCGCTTTTTGGTCATCGGTGCCCTCAATCTCCAATCCAGTCAGTTCTTTGGTCCATTGGTCTGTAGCGCGTTGTCTTATCTGATCGAAGGTTAGACCTGCGGCTTCCGCCTGAAGATTTGCAAGAGCTCCGCTTTGACTGACGGCAGAGAGTGCAACCTTGATGGTGAGCTGACGGCTGGCTGGCAACTTCGTTTGGAAGTAGGCAACAATCTCGCGACCCGCCATATCAGGGAAGTTATGGTGTATGTCGTTCTTGCGCCAGAAACCATTGTACTTCATCCGCTGGTGGTCTTTGTAGCCGTACTGCTGGATGGGCTCAGAAAGCGAGATGGCAAAGTAGGTGTAGTTTTGACGTGCCCAACCGTTGGTAATGCGATAGCCGGTCAGTAGGGTATCGTTCTCAACACGAAGATAGCTCCAGAGCGTCTTGCCATCGTAGTTATAGATGCCGTGCCCAAGGTCGAGGATGAATTGTGCTTGTGCTGTTCCGTCTGTGCCCGATTCTTTCGATGAAGTAAAAGTATAGCGATGAATGCCAACACGTTGAGTTGCAGTCAACTGTGCAAGAATGCCATAATCCAGAAGCTTGACCTCATAATAGCCCGGAGTACAATGTTCTGTCTCATGCGAGAAGCGGGAACGATAACCTGCATCTGGATTGTCAGCTGTACCGGGATTGGTTTGAATTTTGCCAGTCGTGGGCATGATGAGGATGTCGCCGAGGTCGGAATGACCTGTGCCGCTCAGGTGTGTGTGACTGAAGCCCACAATCGTCTTGTCGCGGTGCTGATAACCGGCACAGTACTCATAGACTTTGCCCTGATACCTGCCGTCCACAGTGTGGGGAATGGTGTCCGTCTCAGGGCTGAGCTGTACGATGCCGAAGGGTACGCAGGCTCCAGGGAAAGTGTGTCCCATGCCGTTGGTTCCTATAATAGGATTGACGTAGGAGAGAGGGCTCTGCGCATTAACAATGAAAGAGAATAAAAAAACAAGTAGGAAATAGATATATTTCTTCATAATACCTTATTATAATAAAAAAGCTTCCTGTTATGAGGAAGCTTGAATAGCCTCCCCATAGAGGGGGAGGTTTGGGAGATGGTCTGTCGTTTATGCCTTAGCTACAGCCTCCAAAAAGTCCTTGCAAGGCTTGAAGTAGGGGATGTCGTGAGCGGGAATAACCAAAGTGGTGTTCTTGGAGATGTTACGTGCAGTCTTCTTTGCACGATGCTTAAGCGTCCAAGTTCCCCATCCGCGAATATAAACATTCTCCTTTTGAATAAGAGACTCCTTCAGCGTATCAATAACGCCTTCTACTGCAACCATTGCTGTGGACTGGTCGATGCCGGTCTTCTCGGCAACCATCTTAACTAATTCAATCTTTGTCATATTTGTTTGGTTTATATGTGTTTATATGATGTTTCTCCGGAAAAGTGATGCAAAGGTACACTATTTATTTACTCTACGCAAATTTTGTGCAAGATTTTTTTGAAAAAAAGTGTTTTGTGTCTGAAAGTGAGCAAAAAGAGCACTTATACAGGATTAATTTTAAGTCGTCTTCTGCAAATTTATTGCTTGCTACGTAAAATGAATACAACCTCATGGAAAGAAAAAGGAGCGAAGAAGGGTATTATTTGCCCTTTACCTTATTAAACATAATCACCATTATAAATTTAAAGATAGAATCCGTCTGTCAGTTCTTTGTATGCTTGGCTTCTGCTGCCGTCGTCAGCAATAAGACAAAGTTCTTGGTATTGATTATTTAACAAAGACGGAACATTATTTGGAGAAAAACTCAAAAGCACTCGTCTGGGAGGTTTGTTTGCTTTGGTTCGTACGATGCAACGGCTATTCAAATATAATTTTTCTGCGAGGCACAAACTTACGAATTCCTGCATGTGGCTGCTTGGAATGATGACAGAGAACTGGCCGTTGTCATTAAGAAGCGAGGCAACTTTCTTAATAAGCTGAGGAAATGGCAGGTTCTTATTGTTACGAGCCAAAGCGCGACTGGTATCGTCCGGCAAGGTATCTTCGGTAAAGAACGGCGGATTGCAGAGAATGGCGTCAAAACGGGTTTCCGGGCAAAAAGATATAACGTCTTGCAAAGCACAACTTACACGGTCAGCAAAAGGACTTTCTGCAATGTTCTCCTGTGCCTGAAGGATTGCGTCTTCGTTAATGTCGATACCAAGAACTTGAGCTTCTGGATTCCGTTGTGCCGCCATCAGGGCAATAATGCCCGTTCCTGTGCCGATATCCAGTATGCGCTTCCCGTCAACACAGCCCCATGCACCCAGCAGCACACCGTCTGTGCCTACTTTCATTGCACATCGGTCATGATGGATACAGAAACGCTTAAAACGGAAAAATGAATTGCTCATTTTTAGGATTACGGATTAGAGATTATGGATTAAGTATAGGGCTGTTTCGGTATGCTTTTTCTTCTTTATCGTGCAAATTTACAATAATTAAATGTATGCGCGCACGTAGTATGACTTTTTTTTTGTACTTTTGCCGCGCTTTTAAACATTTGGTCATTCAGAATCTAAAATTATGTTTGAGAACAATAAGAAAACTTTTTCCTTTGTGGCAGAAGTATCAGGTGAGACCGAAAAGCTGATGCATGCGAACTATGGCGGTGAGATGCCAATTATTACGCTTCGCGACAACATCTTCTTCCCGGGGACCGTTTCCCCTATCACTGTTGGCCGCAAATACAGTATAAAGACATTGCGTAAGCTGGAGCGCACCGACGGAATGGTGGCGTTGCTGACACAGAAGACGCCCGAAGTGGATACTCCGCAGACAGAGGACCTCTACCCCATCGGAGTTGCAGCAAAGCTCGTTCATTCCATGAAGATGCCTGATGGCACCTATAATGCACTATTCCAGGCATTTAACCGCGTTCAAATTCAGGAACTGCGTCAAGTTGGCGGCAGCTACGAAGGTACTGTGGCCACATTGACC